>NZ_JAMOYX010000031.1:0-33170 GCF_023669465.1 Dorea sp. MB18-49 | reverse complement strand
TCATAATGAAACCTCCAAATGTAGTAAATTTCTACTTTCTATCAAAGAAGTGGAGTAAAAATCTATCTTCTATTATTATGAGTTAGAAAAGGGCGAATATCTAGTTACCCAAAAACTAAGCGCTTACTTCTGTACTGTAAGTATCATCATTTATACAGTTATCTTTGTAAAGGGTATTTTCAGTATTAAAGTATCTTATGCAGTAGCAGCGGTTATTGTTATGCTTGCACTGATACTGATCGGAATCTATTTGACAAAGAAAGGTGGTATCCGTATCGAGACTTCACTCTGGGATCCATCTGTAAAAAAGGAGGAAAAGTAAGATGGCGGCAACTTATGTAAAACCGGGTGAACTGGGACTGAATCCGGAGAAATTGACAGAGATGTTAACGGAACTGGAACAGACAGTGGAAATCCACAGTATCTCAGTACGGTTTGATGGAAAAGTTATCTTAGAGGGTGCATGGGAGCCGTTCTCACTGGAGAAGCCGCAGATGATGCATTCACTTTCAAAAATCGGAACAAGTATTTGTCTGGGATTTGCACTCGATGAGGGGAAGATTCATCTGGAAGATAAACTGCTTGATTATGTAAGAGATGAACTTCCGGAAGAATACGATCCGGCACTGGAAGATCTGACGATCTATCATCTGCTTACCATGCAGGCAGGTTCCAAAGAATGCTGCAATAATGTATGGTTTTCGAAGCTTACAAAAGACTGGGAGACAAACTGGTTAAAACAGCCGAAGATAAGAGAAGATATCGGAAAAGCATTCCATTATGATTCCGGATGTAGTTATACACTTTCAAGAATTGTCACAAAGGTTATGGGAAAAAACTGTCTGGCACTGATGCAGGAGCGTGTATTTGACAAGATGGGATTTGGTGAGATCAACTGGCTGACCAGTCCGGAAGGACACAACACCGGTGGATGGGGAATGTACCTGACTGCAGGAAAGATCTCTGCACTGGCACAGCTTCTGCTTCAAAAAGGTGAATGGAATGGAGAGCAGCTGATACCGGCATGGTGGACCGAAGAGATAGGAAAGATGCGCGTTGTGATTCCGGAAGATGAGAAGAAAGCACTGACGCATTATGCTTATCATATCAAGGCCGGAAAAGAGATTTTTGCGGCAGAAGGAGCATTTGGACAGTATCTGATCTGTTTTCGTGATTATCCGGTTGCAATCGGAATCACGGCAGGGGCATCGGAATATCTGGCAGCAGATATCTGTCTGAAATACATAAAAGAAGCAGTTCAGATCCCGTGTGAAAAAGAAAATCTGGAAGAGGCACAGGAAAAACTGGAAGAGAAACTGGTACATCTGACACTTCCGAAGCCGGAAGGTGACAAAAAAGACACAAATGAAGCAACAAAGAAACTATTAAATAAAAGAATTGTGTTTACAGAGAATCCAAGACAAATTGAGTCGGCAGTGATTTCAACGGTTGGAGAGGAATTAAAACTGGAACTTACTGTGGCAGGAGAAAAGAAGATTCTTTTTGCAGGATATAAGGACTGGAAATGTAATGATATGTATCCGAATGATTTTACGAAGAGATATCATGCGGTATCTTATGCGTTTGATGAAGATGCATTGTATCTCTCTGTGGGACTTCTGAATACATCATACAGAGAAGAATATTGTCTGTGGGTGAATTCGGAAAATGTAGTAGTTGGAACATGGAGACCGAATGTAACGTATCTTCCGGCAGAAGAAGATATGACATGGAAGTTTACCGGAACATTTGAACCGTCATGTATTCTGTAGATAGAATGAACGGTTAGTGGAAAAAGGAGAACCCCGTGAGGCAGAAGAAGCTGTCCCACGGGGTTTTTGCATTGCATATTCGATAAAAGTTCATCTATTTACAGATGAACATATTTACAGTATGATACTGTAAACAGCAAAAATGAACGGAGAAGATATATGAATGAGATAGCAGTTGTAACAGAGCAGGATATACCGGATATTCTTCGAATGATCCATGAAATCTATAGTGAACTTCCGAATAAGGAATGGTTCAGTCTGGATAGCGATGAGGAAGTAACAAGCTATATGATGACCGGTGGCTTTGGATTAAAGGCAATGTGTGATGGCAGACTGGCAGGTGTCTTTATCGCACGGGCAAAGAATCTTGGGGATGAGAATCTCGGATACGATCTGAAATTTGATGAAGAACAGCGAAAGCAGTCGGCACATATGGAGATTGCCATGGTAAGAAAAGAATACCGCGGACAGGGGTTACAGAGAAAGATGATGGAAGAGTCAGAACAGATTCTGAAAGAACAGGGATATCATTATCTGCTTGGAACGGCACATCCGGACAATGTGGCAAGTGTGAATACATTCCTGAAATTACAGTATGAACAGGTGATGACGAAGGAAAAGTATGGTGGGATGAAGAGGAGTATTTTCTGTAAAGAGATATAATGCAGATGTAATACAGAATGTATGAATCAAACCGGAATATATTATGATTGCAAGGTTCTGGTTGAAACGTTATAATGTAGGTGTCAGCAGAGAGTTTGCTGGCATCTTTTCAAATTAAAAAAGTGAATAATCAGGGAGAAATTTATGAGTATATTAAATGTTGAACATCTGACACATGGTTTCGGAGACAGAGCCATCTTCTCAGATGTTTCTTTTCGGCTTTTAAAAGGAGAACATATCGGGCTTGTGGGAGCCAATGGAGAGGGAAAATCTACCTTTATGAATATCGTGACCGGAAAGCTTATACCGGATGAGGGAAAAGTAGAATGGTCTAAGAATGTACATGCAGGATATCTGGATCAGCATGCGGTCCTCGAAAAGGGAATGACCATCCGTGACGTGTTAAAATCTGCATTCGATCCGCTGCTTCAGAAAGAACAGCGTATGAATGAAATCTGTGATCTGCTTGGAACGGCAGATGAAGAAGAGATGAACCGTCTGATGGACGAACTCGGAACCATTCAGGATGAGCTTACACTGCACGATTTCTATACGATCGATGCAAAGGTAGAGGAAGTGGCAAGAGCACTCGGACTTCTGGATCTGGGGCTGGACCGTGATGTTACAGACTTAAGCGGGGGACAGAGAACGAAAGTCCTTCTTGCAAAACTGTTATTGGAAAAGCCGGATATCCTGCTTCTGGATGAGCCGACCAACTACCTGGATGAGGAACATATCGCATGGTTGAAGCGCTATCTTCTGGATTATGAGAATGCATTTATTCTGATCTCGCATGATATTCCATTCTTAAACGAAGTGGTCAATATCATCTATCATATGGAGAATCAGGAACTGAACCGTTATGTGGGAGATTATGATCACTTCCAGGAAGTCTATGCTGTGAAGAAAGCGCAGCTGGAAGCTGCTTACAGAAGACAGCAGCAGGAGATCAGTGAGCTGAAAGATTTCGTGGCACGTAATAAGGCACGTGTATCTACTAGAAATATGGCGATGTCCAGACAGAAGAAGCTGGACAAGATGGATGTGATCGAACTGGCGGCAGAGAAACCGAAGCCGGAATTTCATTTCCGTTATGGCCGTACACCTGGAAAGATGTTATTTGAGACACATGATCTGGTAACGGGATATGATGAGCCGTTATCAAAACCATTAAATTTCAGTATGGAGCGTGGACAGAAGATAGCACTGGTTGGAACGAACGGAATCGGAAAGACTACATTATTAAAAAGCATTTTAGGATTGATTCCATCCTTATCCGGAAGTTGTGAACTGGGAGAGAATCTGGAGATCGGCTACTTTGAACAGGAAGTCAAAGGCGAGAACAAGACTACCTGTATCGATGAGATCTGGCAGGAATTTCCGTCGTTTACACAGTATGAAGTACGTTCGGCACTGGCAAAATGCGGACTGACAACAAAACATATCGAAAGTCAGGTCAGAGTATTAAGTGGTGGAGAGCAGGCGAAAGTCAGACTTTGTAAACTGATCAACAGGGATACGAATATATTACTTCTGGACGAACCTACAAACCATCTGGATGTGGACGCAAAGGATTCATTGAAAAAAGCTTTGCAGGAGTACAGAGGAAGTATTCTTTTAATTTGCCACGAACCTGAGTTTTATCAGGATGTAGTGAATGAAGTGTGGGACATGAGTAAGTGGACGACAAAAGTATTCTAACTGGGGATGATATAATTGGAAGAAACAAAACATGATAAAATGAAATACCGTCTGGCGGACGCTATGAAAAACTGTATGAAGAAGATGCCGGTAGAAAAGATTACGGTAAAAGAAATCGTAACAGAATGCGGAACGACAAGGCAGACATTTTACCGGAATTTTCAGGATAAATATGATCTGATCAACTGGTATTTTGACCGGATCCTGTTGGAATCGTTCCAGCATATGGGAGAAGGTAAGACGGCTTATGAAGGTCTTGTTAATAAGTTTCATTATATAGAAGAAGAAAAATTATTCTTCAAAGCTGCTTTTCGTAATGATGATCAGAATTGTCTGCGAGATCATGATTTTCAGCTGATCTTAAGATTCTATGAGAACCAGATTCAGGAAAAGACAAAACAGCCAATTCCTGAGAATCTGCATTTCCAACTGGAAATGTATTGTCAGGGATCTGTATATATGACAACGCAGTGGGTACTTGGAGATATGAAAAAGCGCCCGGAAGAGATGGCGAGAAATCTGGTTGCAGCAATGCCGGCAGAGCTGGAAACACTATTTAAGAAATTAGAACTCCTGTAAAAGGGAGTTCTTTTTTTATACCAAAGTATGCGAGAGAAGTGTTTTTTGGTATCGCCATGCGTTCGAAGGAAGCTTCCGATGGCTGTTGCTGGACAGAACAAAGTTATTTATATAACAAATAAAAATGAATGGTATTGTGAACAAAGCATAAAAAAGTTACAAAATAACAAAAGTGTAACATGCAAAAGTTACAAAATAATCACTTTGTAACTTTCATAACAAGAAAAAGGTTGTTAAAATAAAGACATAAAGAAAAGAGATGCGGATAACAAGAAAATAAAAATATTTCGCATCGCAAATAAAGAATATGTATAAAAGGAGTGTCAGTTATCATGGCAAACAGAATTAATTTAAACCAGACATCATTTCACGGAGCAGGAGCAATCAAAGAGATTGCAGCAGAAGTTAAAGTAAGAGGACTGAAAAAAGCACTGGTATGTTCAGACCCGGATCTGATCAAATTCAATGTGACAACAAAGGTAACAAAAGTACTTGATGATGCAGGACTGGAATATGAATTATATTCTGACATTAAACCAAATCCGACGATTCAGAATGTACAGCACGGAGTTGAGGCATTTAAGAAAGCGGGAGCTGATTATATTATCGCAATCGGCGGAGGATCTTCTATGGATACATCCAAAGCAATCGGTATCATCATTGCCAATCCGGAATTCGAAGATGTAAGAAGTCTGGAAGGAACAGCACCAACCAAGAATCCATGTGTTCCGATCATTGCAGTGCCTACAACAGCAGGAACAGCAGCAGAGGTAACGATCAACTATGTTATCACTGATGTCGAGAAGAAGAGAAAATTCGTCTGTGTAGATCCGCACGACATGCCTGTTATCGCAGTCGTAGATCCGGAGATGATGTCTTCTATGCCAAAGGGACTGACAGCTTCGACAGGTATGGATGCCCTGACACATGCAATTGAAGGATATACAACAAAGGCTGCATGGGAAATGACAGATATGTTCCACTTAAAAGCAATCGAACTCATTTCCAAATCTTTAAGAAGTGCAGTTGCCAATGAAAAAGAAGGACGCGAGGGCATGGCACTCGGACAGTATATCGCAGGAATGGGATTCTCTAACGTAGGTCTTGGAATCGCACATTCTATGGCTCATACACTTGGAGCTGTATATGATACACCACATGGTGTTGCGTGTGCAATGATGCTTCCAATCGTTATGGAATACAATGCAGAATGCACAGGAGAGAAATATAAAGAAATCGCAAAAGCAATGGGCGTTGAAGGCGTAGATGATATGTCAGTAGAAGAATACAGAAAAGCAGCAGTAGATGCTGTACGTAAATTATCTGTTGATGTCGGAATTCCTACAAAACTGGAAGCTCTGAAAGAAGAAGACCTTCAGTTCCTTGCTGAATCCGCTCACGCAGATGCATGTGCACCGGGTAACCCGAAAGATGCAAGCGTAGAAGATCTGAAAGATCTGTTCAGAAAATTAATGTAAGATATGAATAAAAAACAGGGTCAGAGAAGAACGGTTCTCTGACCCTGTTTTACATTTATCAGGTATTCGGAAGAAGCTGCCGGTGGCAAGTCCTGGGCGATTTAAAATATTTTACTTCCGTTTTTCACCGGAGTCAGAGAAGTAAGAAGGATACATCCTTCATCGGTATCACTTCCGAGCAGACGTACTTCACTTTTTACATCACCGATTCTCATGGGTTCAAAGTTGCATACACAGACTACCTGCTTTCCAACCAGTTCTTCAGGCTCATAGTTGGTTAACTGAGCGGAGCTGTTCTTGGTTCCGAAATCGCCGAGATCTACGGTGATTTTATAAGCAGGTTTTCTTGCCCTTTTATTCAACGATACAGCTGTAATAGTGCCAACTCTCATGTCGACTTCATCAAAATGTTCTAATGTAATCATAATGAATACCTCCTGTTTTAAAACAGTGAAGTGCATACTATTGTACTTCATGCTCTATAGATAATATATTTATACTACCAGATATTTGTCGGAAATGGAAGATAGAAACCGCTGTATCTATTGAAAAGAGCGAAACGTTTATTTATAATAGACGATGTCAGTTTTTTGTGCCGGACGCTTGTAAAAAAGTCGGTGACAGATCAGGAAGATTAAAAAACTGGCAGTACAGATCATGGAGGAAATTATGTCAGCATTATTTTTTGATATTGATGGAACAATTTTAAGTGAGATTACACATAAAATACCGGAAAGTGCACTGGAGGCATTACATAAGGCACAGGAGAACGGTCACAAGACATTTATCAATACCGGGCGTACCATATGCAGTGTACCACCGATGATAAAGAGGATATCATTTGATGGATTCCTGTGTGGATGCGGAACGCATCTGATCTATGGAGAACAGGTTGTGTTTCATCATTCGATTCCCTATGAAAGAGGACGTGAAATTATTAAAAGCATGAAGGACTGTAAAGTAGAAGGATTTCTGGAAGGAACAGAGGATATCTATTATTCGAACCGGATCTCTAGACTGGAGCCGGTAGAAAGCAGCAGAAGGTATATGGCAGGACTTGGGCTTGGAAGAGAACAGGCAATGGAAGATACAGGCTATGATTTTGATAAGATACTGATCTATATAGATAAGATGGCAGATGGAGAACGATTCTTTAAAGAAACAGAAGATGTATTTAACCATATCGACCGTCTGGGAGGTGTCTATGAATGTGTACAGAAAGAGTATTCCAAGGCAACTGCAATTGAGTACATACAGAAAGAACTGCATCTGGTTGATGATGAAATCTATGCATTCGGAGACAGCAGCAATGACCTTGATATGATCAAAGCTGCCGGACATGGAGTGATCATGGGGCATCATGATCCGGTTCTGGAGCCATATGCAGAATACATTACAGATACAGTGGAGAATGACGGGCTTTATAAGGCGATGGAGCATTATGGATTGATTTAGAATTTGCAGAGCGTGTATCAGAGTATTATAATATACGGAGAGAAGAAGGGAAGTGCATTTTCATGGGAGAACAGTTAACCGAAAGTGATGTTAAGAAGATCAAAGAAGAGATTGAATACCGCAAGATTGTTGTGCGTAAGAAAGAACTGGAAGCTGTAAAAGAGGCAAGAGCGCAGGGCGACTTAAGCGAGAACTTTGAGTACAAGGCAGCAAAACAGGATAAGAACCGAAATGAAAGCCGTATCCGTTATCTGGAGAGAATGCTTAAGAATGCGAAGATCGTATCAGATACATCGAAAGCAGATGAAGTCGGAATCAATAATACGGTCGAGGTCTATTTTGAAGATGATGATGAGACAGAGACATATCGTCTTGTAACCAGTATCAGGGGGAATTCCCTTCAGGGCCTGATCAGTATTGAATCACCACTCGGCAAAGCGATACAGGGACATAAGGTCGGAGACCGTGTACTTGTTAAGACCAACGGAAATGACGGATATTATATCGTGATCAAAAATATTGACAATACAACAGATGACAGTCATGATACATTGCGCAAATATTAAAAGCGTAGTATAATGGAGGTCATTAAAGGAAAAGGGGAGTCCGTAATCTGAGCGGGCTGAGAGTAGACTAAAGATGTCTTGACCCGGAAACCTGATTTGGATCATGCCAACGTAGGGAAAGAAAAGTTGCCGACAGGGCAGATGTATCTGAAAAACAGGTAGATCTGTCCTTTTTTGATTGCCATGTATTCGAAAGGAGCTGCCAGTTACCAAAGTATCCGTAAGGGGCTGCCAGTGGCAGGCCCTGGAGGTGGCAGGTCCTGTAGATGGAAAAATCGGGAATACATGAATAACAGGAGGAAGAAAATATGTTAGGAAACTGTATCGAAAATGTAAGAAAGAATGTACCGTTGGTACACAACATCACCAATTATGTAACGGTAAATGACGTTGCGAATGTATTGTTAGCCTGTGGTGGAAGCCCGATCATGTCAGATGAACCGGAGGATGTAAAGGAAATCACTTCAATCTGCGGAGGGCTGAATATCAACATTGGTACTTTGAGCAAAAGAAGTATTGAGGGAATGTTCGCAGCCGGAGAGCGTGCCAATGAGTTGGGGCATGCAACGTTATTGGATCCGGTCGGAGCAGGAGCGAGCACACTTCGGACGAATACAGCTGTAGAACTGATGGAGAAGATCAGGTTCGATGTGATCCGTGGAAATATCTCGGAAGTAAAAACACTGGCACAGGGCAGCGGAACAACAAAAGGGGTAGATGCAGATGTGACAGATGCCGTAACAGAAGAGAATCTGGAAGAAGGTATTGCATTTGCCAAAGCATTTGCCAAAAAGGCGGGATGTATCGTTGCGATTACAGGTGCGATTGACCTGGTAAGTGATGCAGACCGATGCTATGTGATCCGCAACGGTCGTCCGGAGATGGGAAAGATTACGGGAACAGGATGTCAGTTATCGGGAATGATGACAGCGTTCTTAACAGCGAATCCGGAACAGAAACTGGAAGCAGCTGCAGCAGCTGTATGTACAATGGGGCTGGCCGGAGAGATCGGATGGAGTTATATGCAGAAAGGTGACGGTAACGCTACTTACCGCAACCGTATCATTGATGCTATCTACAATATGGATAAAGAGACATTGGATAAAGGTGCAAAATATGAGATCAGATAAGGAGCTCGAAAAAGATCAGATGAAGGAGAAGACAGAACATATGTGTAAAAAGATGAAAAAAGAAGATTTACTTCTGTATGCGGTGACAGATCGCCACTGGTTAAATGGTGAGACGTTATACAGTCAGGTAGAGAAAACGCTGGAAGGCGGTACGACATTCGTACAGCTGAGAGAAAAAGAACTGGATGAAGCACATTTCCTGAAAGAAGCAAAAGAAATCAAAGAACTTTGTGCCAGATACCGGGTGCCGTTTGTGATCAATGACAATGTAGATATTGCACTGGAAATGGACGCCGATGGTGTACATGTCGGACAGAGTGATATGGAAGCAGACGACGTAAGAGCAAAGCTTGGACCGGATAAGATCATCGGTGTATCTGCACAGACGGTAGAACAGGCAGTTCTTGCCGAAAAGAGAGGAGCTGATTATCTGGGAGTCGGAGCAGTATTCCATACAGATTCGAAAGCCGATGTTGCTGAGGTAAGTCGTGAGACATTAAAAGCAATCTGTGATGCGGTAGACATTCCGGTAATCGCAATCGGCGGAATCAATAAAGAAAATGTATCAGAGCTTGCAGGAACCGGAATCTGTGGAATTGCCGTGATCAGTGCGATATTTGCAGAAAAAGATATTAAAAAAGCGACAGAGAAACTAAAAAATTTAACAGGAGAAATGGTGAAAGCATGATAAAAGGAGCAATATTTGATGTAGACGGAACCCTTCTGGATTCCATGGAGATCTGGGAAGACGTAGGAGTCCGTTATCTGAACAGTATCGGTATAGAGGCAGAGCCGGATCTTGGGACGGTGTTATTTACAATGAGCATCCAGGAAGGTGCAGCATATGTAAAAGAACATTATCATCTGTCCCAGGAGCCGGAAGAAATTGTGCAGGGAGTTCTGGACATCATCAGCAATTATTATAAGAAAACCGCACTATTAAAGAGTGGAGCGAAGGAACTTCTGGAAAAGCTTGATAAGCATAATATCCCAATGACGGTTGCATCATCCAATAATAAAAAAGAGATAGAGATGGCATTTGAGCGTCTGGGAATTGCAAAATATTTTGACCGGATCTTTACCTGTGAAGAGGTCGGTGCGGGAAAGACGAAGCCGGATATTTATCTGCGGGCAGCAGAATATCTCGGAACCCGTCCGGAGGAGACGGTTGTATTCGAAGATGTCATTCATGCAATCCGTACTGCAAAGCAGGCAGGGTTCCAGGTTGTAGGAATCTATGATGAAACAAGTAAGGATGACCAGGAAGAGGTTCGGAGAGAAGCAGACTGGTATTGTAGAGAGTGGGCAGAACTTATGAAAAAAAAGACAGCACTTACAATCGCCGGAAGTGATTCAAGTGGAGGTGCAGGAATTCAGGCAGACATCAAGACGATGCAGGCAAACGGAGTCTACGCAATGAGTGCAATCACCGCACTGACAGCCCAGAATACAACCGGAGTAACCGGAATCATGGAAGTATCTCCGGAATTTCTGGAACAACAGTTGGACGCAGTTATCACAGACATCCGTCCGGATGCAGTGAAAATCGGTATGGTGTCATCAGAAGAGTTAATAAAAATGATATCAAAGAAACTAAAAGAGTACCATCTGGAGAATATCGTAGTTGATCCAGTGATGGTAGCAACAAGCGGATCCAGACTGATCAGTGAAACCGCGATTGATACATTAAAAACACAGCTGCTGCCAATGGCAACTGTGATCACACCGAATATCCCAGAGGCAGAAGTTCTTGCAGAAATGGAGATTAGATCAGAAGATGATATGGTGGAAGCAGCAAAGAAGATTCATGAAATGTATCACTGTGCAGTCTTATGCAAAGGCGGACACAGCCTGAATGATGCGAATGATCTCCTATACCAGGATGGAGAAGCAACATGGTTCCACGGAAAAAGAATCAACAACCCGAACACTCACGGAACCGGCTGTACCTTATCCAGCGCAATCGCATCCAATCTGGCAAAAGGATATTCTCTGGAAGAATCTATTCACCGCGCGAAAGAATATATCAGCGGGGCGTTGGAAGCCATGTTAGATCTGGGAAAAGGAAGCGGACCGATGGATCATGGGTTTGAGATGCGGGGTAAATTTTCTATTTAGTTCATCATCGTGGCTTACCCCGGTCCATGAGAAAGACTTGGTATTGTGTTTGTTGCTGGATGTCACGATGCAGAAGTTCTAAGGCAGTCCGCCTTCCCTAAGAACGAAAGGGTCTCCGCTCAAAACTCACCCCTACGGGGTTCAAACAGTTCGCTCCGTCCCTTTAACGGGAAGTCAAACTGCCTAAGAACTTCTACACATCGCGCCAAAATACGCATCAAACACAATACCAAGTCTTTCTCATGTCGTGATTGGCCAATGATAATGAATTCAATAGATGGATTGTAACCGTTGTGTAGCCGGAAAGTTGTGGTGAAACCATTGATTTTCCTGCTTTTTCGTACACTTCCGATATCACAAAGGTTACGGTTCCTCTGTTTAATTATTATGGCATGCGAAACCTCAGGAATAAAACTACAAGGTCCCAGCCTGTGCATACGAACTCATGGTTGGAGTCAGCACAGGCTGGGACCTTGTAGTTTTATTCCGGTCGGTGACAGCCGCCATGATGCATTAAATAGAAATTTACAGCATCTCTATAAATGCCGCAATTCGAGTATTCAACTGCCCGATATCAGCCTGCGAATAATCCGTCTCTACATTAATGTACGGAATACCCTTCTTCTCATTCACAAATTTACGAATAGCCAGTGACTCTACATTATATGTATGACAAGCCTGAAGTGTCATCTCGACAACTCCGTCTACCTTAAATTCATCGATCAGGCGATCCAGAAGGTCCAGTCTGTTTGGATTCGGTGTCATTACAGAACAGCCAATGTTCAGGTAACGTCTTGCCAGTGCATCGTATACATCCGGATTCTCTTCGTCTACTAATTTGTCAAAAGATTTTGCTCCGTTACAGTTTTCGAATGCAACTACAACTCCACCATTGTCTTCTACGGCGCGGATCACTTTCTCAGTTGCTCCGCCGATCGGACATCCGGTGATCAGGATACGAGGCATCTTGTCCAGTCTCTTACCTTCTTCGTATTCTTTTTCAATCTTCTCTCTCATGGCTTCAATCTCTGCCGGGATTGCTTTACGATCGAATTTGAAGCCGCTTCCGTATAATACTTTGAACAGGTCGCCGCCTTTGATCGGTGCAGGATCAAGTGCCATGACATGATACAGGTCTTTCATGACTTTTCTTACTTTATTTTCTTCTTTTACGGCCTCTAATACAGCTTCATCTGTAATCTCTACGTCGAATTTTTTCTCCAGATATTCTTTGAAACGAATCAGTTCACTCTTCCAGAGTTTCAGGGCCATCTCGCTCTGCGTATTTGGCAGTTCCATTACGAATACATCTTTGAAATCTGACATATACTCGTACATTTTCTTCTTTCCGTCACAGGTAGTCTCCCCAACAACTACATCTGAGAAGTAGAAGAATGGACATTTGTCTGTCTTGGCAAATCCATAGCTGGATTTGATCAGTGGACATAAGTTCTTTGGCAGATCTTTCTCTGCGTCCGGGATTGTCTCATCGGATACAGAACATAAGCCGACTGTAACTGCTCCCATTGCTCTTGCGATCTCTGCCGGAAAATAAGTACAATATGCGCCAACAACCGGAACTCCCTGGTCTTTTAATCCCTTCATTGCCAGGAATGATTTCTGACGCTGTTCTGCAAATTCTTCGAATACCTCCGGCAGTTCTTTAATTAACTCCATAATAAATTTCCTCCGTGCTTTTCTTATTTTTTGATAATTTTTTTGATAATTTTTTTCATAAGACTATCATACCACCTGTACCTGTATTTACATAATAGGAAATATTGATAAATCGTTTCATTCTATTAATATCGTCTATGAATATTATTCGCATTTTCTATCCTTTTCCTGACTTCATCTCCTGTATACGTTAATATGGAAATCTGTTACAATATACGTATCAGATACCATATTTATCATGGAGGTTTTTCTATGGAACAGAACATATATTTTGACAACGGCAGCACATCCTGGCCGAAAGCACCGGGAGTCGCTGCTTCCATGACGAAACTTTTAGAATCCGGTGCCTTCAATATTAACCGGGGAAATTACGAAGGTGCCTACGAACTTGAAAATCAGGTACTTAAGACCCGCATGCAGCTCGCCGGATTTTTTCATGCACCGGATTCCAGATGTGTCGTATTTACACCGGGGATCACCTATTCTCTGAATTGTCTGCTCAAAGGATTTTTAAAGCCCGGCGACCACGTGCTGGTCAGCAGTCTGGAACACAATGCCGTGATGCGTCCGCTCTGTCAGCTTGCTTCACAGGATATCCATTATACGATGATTCCTGCAGAGACAGACGGCACAACGCATCCGGAATCGATCGAAGCTCTGATCCGTCCGGAGACAAAAGCAGTCATCATGCTCCACGCTTCCAATGTATGCGGAACCATTCTGCCAATCCGTGAGATTGGTGAGATATGCAGGCGCCGTCATCTGTTCTTTGCCGTGGACACTGCACAGAGTGCCGGTTCTGTCGATATCGATATGCAGAAATGTAACATCGACTTTCTTGCATTTACCGGACATAAGGGACTGCTTGGCCCGCAGGGTATCGGCGGCTTTCTGATCTCAGAAGCTCTGGATCAGGAACTGACACCTCTGATTGCAGGCGGGACCGGAAGCCAGTCGGATTCGCTTCTTATGCCGGACTATCTCCCGGACAAGTATGAAAGCGGCACATTAAATCTCCCTGGCATCATCGGACTTCACGCTGCCCTCACTTATCTGGACGAAACCGGGATTTCCGCAATCCATCAGAAGAAAATGGCACTGACCGGACATTTTCTTGAAAAAATACGTGAAATTCCACAGGCACATGTTGTGGGAAGGCAGACCCTTCAGGACCGGCTTGCTGTCGTCTCTCTTGATTTCCCGGACTATGACAATGCAGAGATTGCATTTGCTCTGGAACAGGATTATGGAATTATGACAAGGGTCGGACTCCACTGTGCCCCGATGGCGCATCAGACCCTGCATACAATGCCACAGGGAACGATACGTTTTGCTTTCAGCCACTTTAATACCGTCGAAGAAATCGACCAGTGCATCGCTGGATTTCGAGAACTGTTCTCAGTATAGAATCTATAGATATATTCTATTGAACTTGTAAATTATCTATAGCCAATTCTTCCGGTATACATTGCCTGGGCCCCCTAAAAGTGTTACGTTTAACTTATCGATACAATTGGATCAATTACACTATAAGGAGGTATTTTTAAATGGCTGATTATCGTAAAATGTGGGAAGAACTCGGAATGGATGTAGAACTGCATGACCAGCTCTGTGCAGTGCTTCCACAGGCATTTGGAGATGTATTTTTATCGCAGGAAAACCGTCCGGATTCTATGGACTATTATAATATGGTAGTTGCAGATATTCACGGTATCCGCCCTGCAGAACTGATCGAGCATCAGAAAAAAGGCGGCAAAGTCTTCGGTACATTCTGTGTATATGTACCGGACGAGATCGTATTTGCGGCAGATGCGATTGCAACCGGATTATGCGGCGGTTCCCAGTTCTGGGTTCCTGGCGGAGAGAAAGTCCTTCCTGCCAATACCTGTCCACTGATCAAGGCATCTGTTGGTGCACGTCTTGACCGCACCTGTCCATTCTTCCGTATCGCAGATATGTTCATCGGGGAGACCACCTGCGACGGCAAGAAGAAAGCATGGGAGATTCTTGCCAAAGACGTACCGTTACATGTGATGGACCTTCCTCAAATGAAACGTGCCAAAGACATCAAGGCATGGGCAGAAGAAATTGAGACATTTAAAAATGTCGTAGAAGAATTTACAGGAAATGTAGTCACTGCCGAAAAACTGGCCGAAAGTATTAAATTAATTAACAATAAACGAAAAGCTCTGGAGCGTCTTTACAATCTCCGTAAGAATGAGAATCTTCCAATCAGCGGATGTGATGTGCTTCTGATCTCCCAGATTGCATTCTATGATGATCCTGCAAGATTTACACAGATGACGAATAAGTTATGTGACGAACTGGATCAGAGAGTAAAAGACGGTGTAAGCGTTGTTCCTGCCGGAACCAAACGTATCATGCTGACCGGAACTCCTCTTGCAATTCCGAACTGGAAGCTTCATAATATTGTAGAGACCAGTGGTGCTGCAATCGTCTGTGAAGAGATGTGTACCGGAACCAGATATTTTGAAAATCTTGTCGATGAAAGCAAGACAACTCTGGAAGACCAGTATATGGCTCTGGCTGAAAGATACATGAAGATCAACTGCGCATGCTTTACACCAAACGAAGGCCGTATTGATGACATCTTACGTCTTGCTAAGGAATACAAAGTTGACGGTATCATCGATGTGAACCTCAAGTTCTGTAACCTTTATGATACCGAAGGCTATTTCGTAGAGAAAGCACTGAAAGAATCCGGAATCCCTGTCCTTGGAATCGAGACCGATTACACCGACAGCGATGCAGGACAGCTTCGTACCAGAATCAGTGCATTTATCGAAATGTTAGATAACAAATAATATCAGACAATTCATGTCCGATACATAACCGAGGTAACAGATCATGCAAAAGATACAGCATTATGTATTATTTCCCAACCATGACAACGGAATGCGTCTGTATGGGATATTAAAAGAAGCCGGAATCAAGACCACTATCGCTCCTACACCGCGCGTGGCCAGTAAATGCTGCGGCATCTCACTGCTCGTCAGAGAAGAAGACCTGGATACGATCCAGAAATGCATCGACGAGAATCAGATCGAAATATTAAAAATTGCCGCCATTGAACGGGATATCAACCCGAAGCGGGATAAATATTGTTAAAAAATATATGTGAAACGAGGAAATTTTATTATGGATTATATTGGAATTGATATCGGATCTACGGCATCCAAAGTCGTTGTAAAAGGAGATCATGATATACATTTTGTACTGCCAACCGGATGGAGCAGCAAGGAAACCTGCCAGACGATCAAGGATCGTCTACTGGAAGACAGCGTAGATGTACTGTCGGACGATTCAAAAGTGGTCGCAACCGGATATGGCCGTGTTGCTGTAGATTTTGCAGATCATGTTATCACGGAGATTACCTGCCATGCAAGAGGCGGCCGGGAGATGGCCGGAGATGAATGTGCCATTATCGATGTCGGCGGACAGGATACCAAGATCATCCTGGTGTTCGGCGGCATGGTACAGGACTTTCAGATGAACGACAAGTGTTCTGCCGGAACCGGTAAATTCCTGGAGATTATGGCAAATCGCCTGGGCGTTACCCTGCAGGAACTGTTTGATATGGCGGATAAAGGAACTGTTCTTCCGATCAGTTCCCTGTGTACGGTATTTGCCGAATCTGAGGTCATCAACTATATCGGTGAGGGACAGAAGCGGGAAGATATCGCAGCCGGTGTTGTAGATTCAGTTGCAAACAAAGTGGCTCAGCTTGCCATGAAGAAAAACCTGCCGGAGAAAGTGATCCTGACAGGAGGACTCAGTAACAGCACCTATTTTACAAAGATTCTCTCACAGAAACTTGGACAGACTGTATCACCTACCGAACACGGAAGATATGCGGGTGCACTTGGTGCCGCACTCCTTGCAAAGGAAAAGAAAAAAAGATAATAAAAAAATAACGCAGAACCGGATTTATGATTTTAGAAAATCCGGTTCTGGTTTTTTTTGTATACATAGATTGACATACCTTTTCTGCCTTTTTATAATGAACAACGGAGACGGTATCTGTCCCTGACAGAACCATACTCAGAACTGAAGCACTGGAATCTCATAATTTTCAACAAAAATGAGCTTATATTTTTAGGAAATAAGACTCAGGACCAGATGTATTCTGGCTGATTTTTTTTCCTTAAAAGGAAAGGATATATGAGATGACACTTGAATTATTAAAAGGAAAGATCCACCGCGCTACTGTCATTCAGGCAGAACTTGATTATGTAGGAAGCATTACGGTGGATGAAGCATTACTGGAGGCTGCTGGAATTCTCGAATATGAGAAAGTCCAGATCGTTGATGTAAACAACGGAAGCCGTTTCGAAACGTACACCATCAGCGGACAGCGTGGCAGTGGAATGATCTGCTTAAACGGAGCTGCTGCAAGATGTGTCAGTACCGGAGATAAGATTATCATCATGGCTTACGGACAGTATACGCCGGATGAAGCAAAAGAACACAAACCTGCGGTTGTATTCGTAGATGAGGAGAACAAGGTAAGCCGCGTGACCAATTATGAACGTCACGGGCTATTAAAAGACATGGAATAAAAAGATACTCAATTATCATAACGTATTTTTTTTGCATGAAACCACCTGAGATCACAGTGTATTCAGAAGAGAACTCTCCGAATTATAACGAATAAAGGAGAATACCAATGCAGGTAACTAACACAATTGAAAAAACAAGAGAACTCGTAAATAACTGGAAAAAAGAAGGTAAGACCATCGGTCTTGTCCCTACTATGGGATATCTCCATGAGGGGCATGCCAGTCTGATCCGTCGTTGCCGCGAGGAAAATGATATCGTTGTTGTATCTGATTTCGTCAATCCGACACAGTTTGGACCGAATGAAGATCTGGAAGCTTATCCAAGAGACTTTGACCGCGACAGTGCACTTTGTGAAAGCATCGGAGCAGATCTGATCTTCTGTCCGTCACCGGCGGAAATGTATCATGATCCACACGCATTTGTCAGTATCGATACTTTATCTGATACGCTGTGCGGCAAGACGCGTCCGATCCATTTCAAAGGAGTGTGTACCGTTGTATCAAAGTTATTTAACATCGTAAAACCGGACCGTGCTTACTTTGGACAGAAAGATGCACAGCAGCTTGCTATCATCCGCAAAATGGTTCTGGATCTGAACTTTGATATCCAGATTGTCGGATGCCCGATCGTACGTGAAGAAGACGGACTTGCCAAATCTTCCCGTAATACATATTTAAGCTGCGAAGAACGCAAAGCTGCCCTCTGCCTTTCAAAAGCTGTAAAGAAAGGTCAGGAACTGATCCGGAATGGTATCGCCGCATCTGATGTATTAGAACCGATGTGTGAAATCATAAACAGTGAACCGCTGGCACGTATTGATTACGTATCCATGGTCGATGCACTCAGCATGCAGCCTGTTGACTCCGTAAATGCTGATGTCCTGGTTGCTATGGCAGTTTACATCGGAAAGACACGACTCATCGACAATTTCAGTTACGAGGTATAAGATATGGAGCATGTTACAAATGCATTATCACGGCTCAGCTCTGTTCTTACCAAATATATCGGAATGATTATTATCTGCTTTTCTGTCATTGCCTTCTTCTGGCGTGATGGATTTGCATGGACTACAAACTATACTTCGATCTTTCTCGGCGTTGCCATGTTCGGCATGGGACTGACTATTCATATCGGAGATTTTAAAGTGGTATTTACCAGACCCAAAGAGATCATTATCGGATTTGTCGCACAATATACGATTATGCCGCTGATTGCATGGGGACTCTCGGTCCTCCTTCATCTGCCAACGGATATCGCACTTGGTGTCATCCTGGTCGGATGCTGCCCCGGCGGAACTGCCAGCAATGTGATTACTTATATCGCAGGTGGTGATGTTGCACTTTCTGTTGGCATGACAATCACTTCAACTCTGGCAGCACCGGTTATGACGCCGCTTCTGGTATATCTACTTGCCGGTGCATGGGTTCAGGTATCTTTTCCCGGGATGGTGATCTCGGTTGTAAAGGTCGTACTGATCCCGGTTCTTCTGGGTATCCTTCTCCGTAGACTGATCGGCAGACATATTGAGAAATTATCCGGCATCCTTCCGCTGATCTCTGTTGTATCCATCGTCATGATCATCAGCGGAATCGTCGCAGTAAATGCGGAAAAAATCATGACATCCGGATTCCTCGTACTCTGTATCGTTATCTTACATAATCTTGCAGGTATGGGACTTGGATTACTTGCCGGACGCATCTTCCATGTGGAATATGACAAAGCAACTGCCCTTGCGATTGAAGTCGGTATGCAGAACAGCGGTCTTGCTATCACACTTGCCACCGCAAACTTTGCTGCAAACCCATTTGCCACACTGCCTGGGGCAATCTTCAGTGTATGGCACAATATTTCAGGCTCTTTATTCGCAAGTCTCCGGCGCAGCGGAAAGTATAAGATAAAGGAACAAATAGCCAAAGCAGAGCATGTAATTTAATATATACAGCAAAAACCTCCTGTGAATGGAACATATCTAATTCCATCCACAGGAGGTTTTTTATGCCTCTTTACATTACCAACGTACCAATCAGATGCACGATAAATGCTGCGATCCACGCAACCATACATTGTCCCAGCACCACATATGCCGCCCATTTTGCGCCAAGTTCTCTCTTGATCGATGCAATAGCCGCAACACATGGTGTATACAACAGGCAGAAGACCAAAAGGCTTGCGGCTGCCACCGGTGTAATTGCTCCCGTCAGTTCTGCCGTACTTCCAAAGAGTACCGAAAGCGTAGATACCACACTTTCCTTTGCCATAAATCCTGTGATCAGTGCAGTAGAAATCTTCCAGTTTCCGAAACCAAGCGGAAGGAATACCGGTGCAATGATTCCCGCTACAACTGCCAGGATACTGTCCCTGGAATCTGCCACCACATTCATGTGTAAGTTAAACGTCTGCAGGAACCAGATGATAATCGTTGCAAAGAAGATTACGGTAAATGCTCTCTGCAAAAAGTCCTTTGCTTTTTCCCACAGAAGCTGTCCTACATTCTTTGCTCCCGGCATACGGTAATTCGGAAGTTCCATGACAAACGGTACGGCTTCACCTTTGAACATCGTTCCTCTTAAAAGAAGCGCCATCAGGATTCCCATCAGGATTCCGCCAAAATATAACGCTACCATCACTACTGCTCCTTGTTTTGGGAAAAATGCCGCCGTAAAAAATGCATAAATCGGAAGTTTCGCCGAGCAACTCATAAATGGTGTCAGAAGTATCGTCATCTTACGGTCTCTCTCCGAAGGCAGTGTCCTGCTCGCCATAACACCTGGAACCGTACATCCGAATCCCACCAGCATCGGTACGATACTCCGTCCGGAAAGTCCGATTTTACGGAGTAATTTATCCATCACAAATGCAACTCTTGCCATATATCCGCTGTCTTCCAGAATGGACAGGAAAAAGAATAAGGTCACAATAACCGGCAGGAAACTTAACACACTTCCCACACCGTTAAAGATTCCATCGATTACCAGCGAATGAATAACGGAATTGACATTCCAGGATGTCAGCGCACTATCTACCAGATTCGTAAGTGCCGAGATTCCCATATCCAGCAGATCCGACAACGCAGCTCCGATCACATTAAATGTCAGCCAGAATACAGCCGCCATAATTGCAACAAAGCATGGGATAGCTGTATATTTTCCCGTCAGGATCTTATCCATCTTCACACTTCGCAGATGTTCCTTGCTTTCTTTCGGCTTCACAACCGTAGCATCACAGATCTTCTCAATAAATGTAAAACGCATATCTGCAATTGCTGCGGACCGGTCAAGTCCACGTTCCTGTTCCATCTGCTTTACAATATGCTCCAGAAGCTGTTTTTCATTCTCATCCAGCTTGAGCTGTTCCAGGATCAGTTCATCCCCTTCTGCCAGTTTGCATGCCGCAAATCTTACCGGAATGTCTGCCTTCTTTGCATGATCCTCGATCAGATGCATGATCCCGTGCAGGCATCTGTGTACTGCTCCGCCATGGTCATCTGCATCACAGAAATCCTGTCTTCCCGGACTTTCCTGATATTTTGCCACATGCACTGCATGTTCGATCAGTTCTTCAATTCCTTCATTCTTCGCAGCCGATATTGGAATAACCGGTATTCCAAGTTCCTGCTCCATCTCATTTACCAGGATCGAACCGCCGTTGTCCCGCACCTCATCCATCATATTCAGTGCCAGAACCATAGGAATATCCAGCTCCATCAGCTGCATGGTCAGATACAGGTTCCGCTCAATATTGGTTGCATCCACGATATTGATGATTCCCTTTGGATGCTCATTTAACACAAAGTTCCTGGTCACGATCTCTTCACTGGAATACGGCGACATAGAGTAGATTCCCGGCAGATCTGTCACCAGGGTATCACTGTGTTCCTTGATCACTCCATCTTTACGGTCAACTGTCACTCCCGGGAAATTTCCCACATGCTGATTAGAGCCGGTCAGCTGGTTGAACAGTGTCGTCTTTCCGCAATTCTGATTTCCTGCCAGTGCAAATGTCAGTGTTGTTCCATCCGGCAGTGGATTCTCATCTGCTTTTTCATGATATTTTCCACCTTCTCCAAGTCCCGGATGATCAATCTTCTCTTTCGGAATCTGATTCTTAATCTTAATCTCATCACGGACATCTGTAATCTCTATCTTTTCCGCATCTGCAAGCCTGAGTGTCAGTTCATAACTATGGATACGAAGTTCCACCGGATCACCCATTGGCGCGTATTTTACCATGGTAACGTCTGCCCCCGGAATAAGTCCCATATCCAGAAAATGCTGTCTCAATGCACCTTCTCCACCTACAACTGTCAAGGTTGCACTTTTGCCGATCGGTAATTCTTTTAATGTCATCGTCTGTACTTCCTTCCAAATTTATCTACAGGCAGTGGTATTATTTCCACTGTTACTGATAATATTTCTCAACTCGTAAGGTTAGTATAGGCTTATCGATAATTTTTGTCAACAGCTAACCACGGGGACGGGGAATTTTGGCTCTTTATCTGTCCCTTATGGCTCTTTCTGATGTTAGACACCTCGTTTTTCTAACATTGACAGATATGAATCCCTTACTGTCTCTGTCTTTTCGCATCCCAACATTCTCATTAGTTCATATATCATATCCAATCCACCTGCTCGTTCTTCTTCTTTTGCAACAATTATCTCCAATTCCAGAAAGTTGCCCAGATTCTCTACCTTATCTGCAGCCGCTGTCATATGATCTTTTATATAATAACCTCTTGTCTTCTTCACTCTGCAAGACGCTGGATAAAATTCAAGTTCTTTAAGAATGTCTTCCATCTTTTCCGGCTCATAGATATCAATCTCTGTTTCTTTCCTGGTCATGGATACCTGGTCTAATTTCGGTCCTTTGCAGTTAAGCTGTGCTTTTACTTCTCCCGTATCCAGATTCTCCGTCTTACGGATGCGCAGTGCCTTGTCCTTCTTCCGCATATCATAGTGATCACTGGTAAAATAAGTATCCGTCTCCACAACGGTTTTCTGATATATGAACCCTGTTTCAAGCAATTTTTGCTTTATCTTTTCTATATTTTCAATGGGTATTTTAACCTCTACTTCTATCATCTTTTTAATGCCTCCGATGATTCTGTTTTCCGCGCTTAGACGATTTCCAGAAATACATCCACTTCCCCGCCACAGACCATACCTTCTTCTTCGGCTTCATTTCCGGTCATGTCTACATGGCAGATCCTTGCCTGTTCTCCCTCTCCTGCTGCCATAAGTCTGGCAATCTGGATGACTCTTGCTTCCATACATCCACCGCCGATCGTCCCAACGCAGCGGCCATCTCTGTATATCAGCATTTTGGTTCCCAGCCCCTGTGGTGCGGAACCATGTCTGGTAATGATCGTTGCCATTATCTTCTTTTCCGGATACGGTTCCTGAGCAGTCAGCGCACGCATAATTTCTTTGGAATATCCATAAGTCCGTTTCTTCCTGTTCTTTACTTCAATAATCTCTGCAATAATTGCCACTCCGATCTCTGCCGGTGTCTGCGCTCCGATATCCAGACCGATCGGTGTATACACTGCATCCAGCACCTCCTGATCCACGCCTTTTTCCGCCAGACTTTGTTTTACCAGTGCTGTTCTTCTGCGGCTTCCGATCATACCGATATAGGCATGCTCTTTTGCAGCTATTTTCTCCAGACAGATCTGGTCATACCGGTGTCCTCTCGTCAGGATCACAAAATACGTATCCGCACTTCCCTGTATCTTGTCCAGTGCTTCTTCGAATGGTTCACAGATAACCTGTGACGCCCCGGCCATTCTTGCATGATCCGCATACATCGGACGATCTTCCAGTACAATTACCTCACAGTCCATCATCACTGCCATTTTAATCACCGGAATCGACACATGACCGGCACCACAGATCACAATCTGTTTTTCCTGTCCCAATGTATCGCAGAATACTTTCTCATTTCCAATATAGGTGATTCCACTTTCTGTAATATTCTTTATCTCATCTGTATATCCATGAAAATAACCATTTTTCCTGCTTTCCCAGACAATTTTTCCATCTATGACCAGTGCCTTTTCAGAAATGTATCTGCCGCCCAGCAAAGTAAGCACCCTGCGTTCTGCCTGTCCTTCACTTTCCTGAATCGCTTCCATTAATTCCATCATTCTACTTTCCATAATAGTTTCCCTTCCCACTATCTTTCTTCTGCATTCTATTGTAAAATTGAATGTACAATAAGTCAATGAACGGAAATGTTCTGAAAGGAGGGATTTTTATGAATCCCACAAAAGAATTCAGAGATTATATGATCTCACAGGGTGCTGCTTTGGTCGGAATTGGGGATCTGACCGCAGTTCCATCTTCTGACTATCCGGTTGGAATTGCAGTCGCAATTCCCTTGCCGAAACATGTCATCAAAGATCTTCAACTTGCTCCAACCAGAGAATACTACAAACTGTATACTACTTTGAACGACAAACTGAATGCCATTGTAACTGCCGGTGAAAAATATCTGACAGGCAGAGGATACCAGGCTTATGCCCAGACAACAGACCGGATAACAGTAGACTCGGACAACCGCAGTCCTTTACCTCACAAAACTGTTGCCACCAGAGCCGGCCTCGGCTGGATCGGCAAAAACTGTCTGCTTGTAACACCACAATATGGCTCTGCTGTAAGGATTTCTTCTCTTCTGACCGATGCCCCGCTGACCTGCGATGCTCCGGTTACACGCTCTCAGTGCGGTGCCTGTCATGCCTGCGTCCGGTATTGCCCGGCACATGCACTGAAAAATACATTGTGGCGTTCGGGTATGCCACGCGAAGATATCGTATCTGTTTCTGCATGTTATAAGAAGCAGCGGGAAATTATGCGAAAGAGTACTGGGATTGATACGGATCTGTGCGGGAAGTGCTTTGCGGTCTGTACTTATACGAAGCAATATTTGAAGCAGAAACAGTAATATACATAATAAAATTGGTATTTAATGCATCAGACTGGCTACCTGGACCTACATAAAAGTTAGGAATCCTAACTTTTATTCCGTGGGTATCGAATGTCTGAAGAATTTAAACATAATTAAAAAAATGACCGATACCCTGCGTATCAGTCATTTTTTAACTTTTCTATTTCCATTCCCATCAGAATTCTTTCACATTCCATTCCGTCTTTTTCATCCAGATCTAAAAGCTCATTGATCCGTGCAATTCTTGGCAGTAATGTATTTCTGTGGATCCTAAGTCTTGCGGCCGTCTGTGCAACGTTCCGTTTCATCCGAAGGTACCAGTACAAAGTCTTATAAAGTTCTTTTCCCGTTTTCCTATCCTCCTCTTTCAAAATCTCTAATTCTTCCAGATATATGTTTTCCTGTCCCAGATTCTCACTGATACAACTAATTGCAAGTTCATGGTAATAATTTTCCACAAGCAGTACCTGTTCTTTCTGTTTCTGTCTTACAGCCATATTCAATACTTGCCACTGCAACTGTCTGTTCTCTTCTTTTTTCCCCCAGTCCGAAAATCCATTTCCGATCATTATTTTTCCATCTTCATCTTCCATAGATTTGCGACACACATCAATTATACCGTTTCTGGCTTCTTTGCCATCCATTCCCGATATAAATAATTCATTATCCTGTATCTGCCTTAGCTTCAATCCGGTGAGCATTTTGTTCACTCTGGCCTGTTTTGTCAGATCCCGTCCGATATGTATAAGATTTTTTGGTTCTTCCGTTATAATCCACATATAATCCGGAATTTCTCTTTCTTCTGTCTCACGGGTATGCGTTCTCATGTGATAGCTTTTTGCCAACAATTCTAAGAGTTCTTCCACACTTTCCTTATTGACGCCCTCTGGAACAACTGCCATCACAACTCCATTCTTTTCTGACAGTTTATATTCCATTCTCTTTCCACATTCCTGTTCTGCTTCTTCCCTGCTGATTCCAACCCATTCTTCTGTTTCTTGTTCCCCGCTCTTTATACATACCGGAATATGCGTATATTTCCATATTTCTTCCAAAATTTCTGCTCTTGACCTTTGTTCCGTCATCCCTGCCAGCACAATCTTATAGCAATAATTGATATCCAGATCTTCATCTGTCCCTGGCTGGATCATTTCCAGAAACGCTGTCAGTCTGGTGGCGATCTGTCCCTGATCTGCAGTAGAATAATCCGTATCGACCGCAATATACGGTAAGTGTTTCTCTTCTGTCACAAATTTTCTTATATAGACAGACTCTGCCCCTGTCGCATGACATCCGGTCAATATCATCTCGACAACTCCATCTACATGATATTCATCAATGATCTCACCAATCAGATCGATCCGGTTATCGTTCGGTGTCATGATCGAACATCCCGTTGACAGATATTTTCTTGCAATGGCTTCGTAGATGTCTTCGCAGTCTTCCTCCACCGGATTTCCCAATGTCCGCACACCGCTGCAGTTTTCAATCGCCACAACAACTCCGCCATTATCTTCTATCGCACGGATCACTTTCAGGCTGTCGCCGCCAATCGGGCATCCTGTCACCAGTATTCTCGGGCGTTTTTCCAGATGCTTTCCCTGTCTGTATTCTGTCATGATCTTATCGATCACTTCTTTCACCACTCCCGGAGTTGTTGCAAAATCGAATCGATATTTACTCCCCTGCACCATCTTCTGGATATCTTCCCCCTTTACAGGAGCCGGATCCAGTTTCATCAATTCGCAAAGGTTCTTCAACGACATACGGATCTCATTATTTAAATGTACTGCATCACGGATCATCTCTTCCGTAATCACTATATGAAAGAATTCTTCCAGATATTCTTTTGTACGAATAATCTCACTTTTCCAGAAAGCAAGTCCTCTTTCGGATTGACTGTTCGGAAGTTCCATTACATGAACTGGCTTGAATTCCGACATCAGCTCGTACATCTTCTTTTTTCCGTCACATGTCGTCTCTCCGATTACGAGATCTGCAAAATGAAAAAACGGACATCTGTCACTGATCGCAAATCCATAACTGGATTTTACCAGCGGACACATACTTTTCGGCAAATCCCGTTCCGCCGCCGTAATCGTCTCATTAGAAAAAGAACAAAGTCCTACCGGAATTGCTCCCACCGCCATCGCAAGTTCTGTCGGAAAATAGGCGCAATACATCCCCACAACCGGAATTCCCTTATCCTTATATTCTTTTATTTCCAGAAATGCTTCTCTCTTTTTTTCTCCAAACTCTTCAAATATCTCTGGTAAATTCTGCACCAGTTTCATATATGCTCTCCTTACTTTTGCCTTTTCTCATCTTGTCTCGATATATCATACATCATCATAAATGCCAGCAGTTCCCTTGCTGTTTCGTTATCATTGATATCAGCTTCTATACATTCCCTGATCTGCTTTAACCGGTAGACCAATGTATTTCTATGAATATGAAGGCTGTCTGCCGCCATTGTTACATTATTTTCATTCAGCAAATATACCTTTAATGTATAGTAGAGCTCCGTATTATTCTCTCGGTCTTCCTGAAGCAGCCGTAACAATCGGTAATCACTTAATCCCGCTTCTTTAAAGAGCGGTGTTGTATATGTGTAAAGTCCCTGTACCGACCATTCCTTTTCCCGTTTCATAACCGGGTCATTTTCCAGTCCGTTTACCATAGACATACGTTTTAACAACTCGTACTTTGTAACACATCTGTCTAATTTTCCAAATGGTTCACTGATGCTGCAACCAATCTTTTTTTCCATGATCTTCTGGTAAATTTCTTCCGTATTTTTCGCTCTTAATCCATAAAATAATATCTGGATCCTGTCTGTCTCTTCGCAGATACAATATCTATCCCATATTTCTTTTATCCACAATACATTCTTTTCCTGAATATCCTTTTTTAACATTAATACTTCTATGCATTGTCCTGTCCATATTTTTTCTGTCTGCTGGATCCCATCTGCTTTCCCATGAAACAGACTCCAGGCAAGTATGGCTTCGCGCATCGGTTGTAAAACCATCGTTTCTTTTACCACATCTTCAAACTGATGCCTTACTGCCTGTCCGATCACACTTCCCAATTCTTCAAAAAAACGCCGGGACTTCTCTTCACTATATAGAATAACTACATATCCAGCTAACCTTCCCATTGTTTCAACAGGTTGAAGTACAAGCTGATGTTCTTTCGTATCAGCTTCCTGGCAGAATTTCTTATAGTCTGAAAATGTCACATGCTTCCATCTGATGGATTCGCTGCCATCCTGTTCACAGGTATGCGAATATGCCAGGATTTTTCCTGTCCCTGACACAAATATTACTTTCGCACCTGTATATTCATTTATCTTTTCTGCAATACTTTTTAATACTGGTTTTTCCAGCATTGCTTCAAAAATTATTTTATAACAGACTTCAATCTCGTACATATCTTTTTCACTCCATATACAGATATTTTCTCGTAGAAAATTATTTCTGTCAAATAGAAAATCATATGCCAGTGATTTCGTCTTATTGATAATTTCTATAACTATTTTCTCACTAAATTCGCAATCAGTGCATTGACACCAATCTCTACATTCTCTTTTGATGTTGCAAGATTCATTCTTATAAACGTACCAAAGCGTTCTCCGCCGAACCAGTCACCGAAATCAACGGCCAAGCGGCATTTCTTTTGGATTACTTCTTTCATCTCATCTGCTCTTACATATGCTTCAAGATTAATCCAGCACAGATATGTTCCTTCCAATGGAGTTACAACTGCCTCTGGAAGTTTTTCTGCAAGTTCTGCTTTCAGGTACTGATAATTCTCTTCAATCTGATCCAATACCAGTGTCAGCCATTCATTGCCTCCTGCATATGCAGCCTGAGCTGCAACATAACCAAAAGCATTTCCTCCCAGTACTCTGTTTCCTTTTACATAAGCATCCCACTTTTCCTGAAGTTTTTCATCCGGAATGATCACCATAGAATTCTGTGCACCCGCAATATTGAATGTCTTCGATGCAGCCACGATCGATACCATAATATCATCATACTCTCCGGTTGACAAAGATGGGATATGCTTATTTTCTCCAAATACCAGATCCTGATGGATCTCATCTGATATAATATACACCTGATGCGCTCTGCAGATTTCAAAAAGCTGCTTTAACTCTTCTTTTTTCCATACTCTTCCCGCCGGATTATGTGGTGAACACAAAATAAATAATTTCACCTGATGATCTGTGATCTTTTTCTCAAAATCATCGAAATCAATCGAGTATTCTCCATTCTCGTTCTTAAGATCGGAACAGATTAAATTTCTGTGATTGTTCTTTACTGCGTCTAAAAACGGATAGTATACCGGTGTATTTACAATTACTGCATCATTTTCTTCTGTCAGAATCTGCAACAGCCAGTGGAATCCTGCTACAACTCCCGGTGAAAACCGGATCCATTCTTTTTTCACTTCATATCCGTGATGCTCCCTCTCCCAGTCAATGAATGCCTGATAATAAGCATCCGGAATCTTATAATACCCATACACTCCGGATTCCACATATTCCCTCAGTGCACTGACTACACACTCCGGTACACGGAAGTCCATATCTGCCACCCACATTGCATGAAGTCCTTCTTCTCCGAACATTTTCTGCTGTCCGTCCCATTTATTACAGTTTGTATTTCTTCGGTCTACATAAACCAGCTTTTCCATTCTGATACCTCTCCTGTTCTTTTTAATTTTCTTTCAGTTCTCCCATACAGCCGTGAATCGCAATATTGGCAAATGCAGCGGCTGCTCCTGCCAGTACCGTATCATCAAACTGATATTCCGGACTGTGCAGACCCGGAATCGCTTCTTTCTCTTCCGGTTTTATTCCAATAAACATATAGACCGCTGGAACACGGCTGCTATATTCCGCAAAATTTTCTCCGCCCAGATTGTCCTCTTCTATGATGTAAACATTTTTCTTTCCAAGTACATCTGCCGCTGACTTTTTCACTCCATTTAATAATTCCGGAGCATTCTTTACACTTCCACCATGAATCCTGATATCTGCCTCATAAGAAGTTCCGTATACCTGGCAGATTCCTTTGATCTCTTTTTCCAGTTCTGCTTTCATTTTTTCCAGAACTTCTCGTTTTACGGCCCTCATCGTTCCGCCAAATACGCAGTCCTGTGGAATGATATTTCTGACATTCACATCCCCTGCCTGCATATAAGTAACTGACATGATCTTAGGCTCTGTTCCGCTGACTGTACGTGTCAGTATTGCCGGGATATGCTGGTAGATCTCATTTGCCGCCGCAATCGGATCAACCGTCTGCTCCGGCCATGATGCATGTCCCTTCTTTCCAATAATTCTAACTTTAAAATCCCCCACACAACCAAATGCATAGCGTCTCACGATTCCGATCTTTCCACTCTCCACAGATGGCCAGCCATGTGCGGCAAATGCCATATCCATCTTCGGATCTTCCAGTACTTTATCTTCTTCTATCATCGTATCCGCGCCAAGTCCGACTTCTTCCCCCGGCTGAAATGCGAATCTTATGCATCCACCGAATTCATCTGTCAGCTGTGCCAGAATCTTTGCCGCACCGATCAGCCATGTCGCATGTCCGTCATGTCCGCATGCATGCATACGTCCGTCATGCCTGGACTTGTAAGTGCTTTCCACTTTTTCTTCCAGTGGAAGCGCATCTATATCCGCCCGCAGCAAAACATTTTTCCCATGCTCTTTCTTCCCCTTAAGTTCTGCGATCAGACCATACCCACCGGCAGCATGTTCTCTTATCTTAAGGCCCGGAATTTTATGTAACTCACGGCTGATGATCTCGTGTGTCTTTGGAAGATCGATTCCAAGCTCCGGATACTGATGCAGTTCTCTTCTGATATGGATTAGTTCCGTTTCTGTCTCTTTTGCAATTTGTCTTATCTTATCATTTATATTGCTCATTGTACCAACTCCTCAAAAAAGGCCTGCACAAATCCTGTGCAGACCTTTCAGTCATTCTATTTCCGATTAACAAAATTCAGGAACTGCTGAAGTCTTTGATTCTCTGGATGATCGATGATTTCTTCCGGTCTTCCATCGGCTGCAATTCTTCCTCCGTCCATGAACAGGATTCTGCTTGCTACTTCTCTTGCAAATCCAATCTCATGCGTAACCAGAATCATTGTCGTTCCTTCTTCGGCAAGAGATTTGATCGTATTCAGTACTTCTCCTACCAGTTCCGGATCCAATGCCGATGTCGGCTCATCAAATAATACCACATTCGGATTTACTGCAAGTGCTCTTGCAATTCCAACTCTCTGCTGTTGTCCTCCGGACAGTTTCGATGGGTAAAAGTCCTTTCTTTCACTCATTCCTACCTTATCCAGCAGTTCTAACGCAATTTTTTCCGCCTCTGCCTTTGACTTTTTTTGTACAACGGTCAGCGCTTCCATTACATTTTCTAATGCAGTCTTATTCTTGAAAAGATTATATCCCTGAAATACCATGGAAGAATGTTTTCTCAATTCTATTACATCCTTCTTTGTATGGTTCTGTGCATCTACCGTTACATCACCAATTGTTATTTTTCCCTTTGTCGGTACTGTCAGGTAATTCAGACATCTGAGTAATGTAGATTTACCAGTTCCCGAAGGTCCTAAAATTGCAATCACTTCATTCTTATTGATCGTCAGATTGATATCTTCTAATACTTTTGTATTTTCATCAAATTCTTTATATAAATGTTCAACCTTAACCAACTGTGTTTCTGTTCCCATACGTTTTAATCTTCCTGACTTTTCTTATTTCTGGATTAATTTTGTCATATCAGCATACATCCATTTTTCAGTAATCTTTGCTACTGTTCCGTCATCTAACATATCCTGGATTACATCATCTAATTCTTTTGTCAGTTTATCTCCGTCATCTGTTTTTTGGAGGAAATAAGCTACATTATTTGCCAGAAGCTGTTCATCAAAGAAACGGAATTTTGCATCTGTATTGTTATGTGTAAATGCGTTTACATTTGTTGTTGTATTCGCATATGCATCAATTCTTCCAAGTTTCAGATCGTTCATACCTACAGCACTGTCTTCATAAAGTTTTACTGTAAATCCTTTTTCTTTCGCCATGTCTTCGATGATTGTCTGTGCAGCCTGTCCGTTTGTACATCCTACAGTCTTTCCTTTTAAATCATCAGATGTCTTGTAATCAGAATCATCATTTACGATAATGCACTGTGAATCTCCGTAGTATGGGATTGTTGCATTATATTTGTCTGTTCTTTCTTCTTTTACTGCAAGGCAGTTTGCAACTACATCAGCACGTCCTGTATCCAGTTCTCCCCACATAGCATCGAAAGAAGCCTGTTTTACTTCTACTTCCCATCCGGTACGTTTTTCAATTTCATCCCACATCTCTGCGTCGATACCTGTCCATTTTCCATCATCAGAAATAAGGCTGTATGGTTCTCCTGTTCCAGATGTAACAACTGTTACTTTCTTTCCGGAATCTTTTTTGTCATCACTCTTAGACTCTGAACTTGCTTTTTTATCTGAATCATCAGATTTGGCATTGCTTCCGCATCCTGCAACAGTTCCTACTGTCATCATAGTTACTAATAAAGCAGCTAATACACGTTTTTTCATAATACTTAATCTCCTCTTTTTCATATAAATGATAATGCATCTATCTCAATGGTTGTTCCATTTAAGATCTTGTCTTAATACATATTTGCACATTTCTTTTCTAATAATTTGTGTAAGATTCCAAGCACAAATATGATCAGCCAGTACACCAGCATAACGGCCGCATAAATTTCAAAATATCTGAACGTTCTGGCTCCCTCAATCTTGGCGGCTCCCATGATATCCGGTACCCCAAGCATAAATGCAAGTGAAGTCATCTTGATCAGGTTAATGATGTCGTTAAAAAGCGGCGGCAATGCCACACGTACAGCCTGTGGAATTACGATTCTCGTAACCAGCTGAAAATTCGTCATTCCCAGTGAATATGCAGCTTCTTTCTGTCCTTCATCAACGGATAACAATGCTCCTCTGATACTTTCTGACATAAAAGCTCCCATATTAAAACTCATAACTACCGCTACTGCGATAAGAGGTGTCATATTTCTTACAAATGCACTGTATAATGCAATTCCATAATAGAAGAAATATAACTGTGCTACGACCGGTGTACCTCGCATAATAGAGACATACACTCTGGTCAGCTGATACAACACCGGAATTTTGTAATAACCGATGATTGCAATAATGACTCCCACAATCAGTGCGAATATTGTCGCAGCTACCGTTAATTCAAATGTAATATTAACTTTACTCGCAATAATCGGCAGGACTTCCAAAAAATAACTTACTTTAAACATTTCACCTACTCCAGACCTGTTATTTCTATTCCTAACAAGTTAACATTTTAACATTTTCAAATTATTTTTCATCGTCATAGACCTACAAAGCATTTGTTTATTTTTGTATCTTTCGCACATATTCTATAAGCATTATGAT
>NZ_JAMOYX010000030.1:0-33486 GCF_023669465.1 Dorea sp. MB18-49 | reverse complement strand
ATCATATACATTTATATAATCACTAACAGAAAATATTTTCGTACTTACCGAGATAATACCGTGATTGGTTCCTATATAGCTTAGTAATGATATCACTGCTAATGCATATTTTCCTCCCATGTCTTTAATATGTGCAATGAGATTCGTAAAAACCCACAAAAGTATCCCATTATAATTAAAATCTAATCTATAAACAATAAAAAAACTTGCACAAAAATCTATAAGTAAAGTCAAATAATATACTCCTGTATTTTCCCTAACAAATTTTTCTCTGCATATAAAAGAAATTCCCATTATAGCTACTAATACCAAAATTTCTCCTACTAATGCAGAAGGGTTTGCCGGAATCGCATTGACTTTTTCTAAGAAATCACTTGCAACATATGCATCACATATTTTTCTTGTTGTATACAAAATAAATATTGCAATTCCAATCACTGATATACTATTAAAAGCAAATATTATCTTTCTCAAAATTAAACTATAATTTTTTTTCATTATTGCCATCCTGTCATGTCATAAAACTTTAAGTTATCTGCTGTAATTAATTCGACAGGTATTGTAACATGTTTTTTTACAGTTTCCCCTGCCAAATAGCTGTATGCTGTCTGAACTGCCTTTTCACCTATTTTAATTGGTGATTGTGCTGCTGTTCCTTCTAAAAATCCTGCCTTTATCATTGCTTTTCCATCTGGCGAACCATCCACACCATAAACCATAACCTGATCCGTCTTATCAGTCATTTGCATCGCTGCTATGCACCCTAAAGCAATTGGATCATTTCCACCCATTACAACATCATAATTTTTCTTTTCATAAATAATTTTCTCCATAACTTTCATTGCAATTTCAAACTCTGCGGCACTCTCTTTTTCTTCTACTATCTTATATTGTGGATGCCCTTTAATAGTATCCCTAAAACCTTTCACTCTCTCATTAATTGAATTCAATGCTTTCTGATTTACAATTATTATATTTGCACTTGTTTTTTTCTTCATCATATCTTTTGCACATTGAACCCCCGCATCATAGTTATCCGAAACAATCGTGGATACAACCGCTTCTGTATCCGACACTTCAGAATCAATAACAACTACAGGTATATGCTTTTTTTTACATAGTTCAAGTGCAGGCCGAACTTTATTTCGATCTACAGGTTGCAGAAAAAGTACATCAATCCCTTCATTTATCATATCTTTTATCTGTTCATTTTGTTTTTTCTGATCCTGCAGGGGATCTCTTGTAATTAAGATATCCCCCTTTGCCTGCACTGACTCTTCAATATTTTCATCCATATTAACAAAATATGGATTATTCATTGTCATATAAGTAGCTCCAAATTTTAATTGTTTTCGTGTATCTTTTTTTTCATGTATTCCTATTGCTATGAAAAGTGTTGTGCATGCCACAATTATGGCAGCAATCATTTTTTTCTTATCTAGTCTCACGCTTACTTCTCACCTTTTACTTTTTCATATGCATTCTTGTAAATCCCTGATATATCCTGCTGGATAACACTCCACGCAATACATTCGCTGCACTTCTTTTTACATCCTCTTCCAGTATCACTCCCTTGGACACCGCTTTCACAATCTCATCCACCGCACCTGCACTTCCCGGCATAATCAGATCATTCCCGGATGCAATCGCATGTGCCGGATTTCCATATTTACGCCCGGTTGCAAACCAGTCCGTCATTACCAAACCATCAAATCCCCATTCATTTCGAAGCACCTGTGTCAGAAGTCGGTAACTGTTATTGACATATTTACCATTTACTTTGTTATAACTGCTCATAACGGCTCCCGGACCCGCTTCCTTTACCGCAATCTCGAAACCCTTCAGATAGATTTCTCTAAGCGCTCGTTCATTGACATTCACATTGGTCTTATTGCGATTATCCTCCTGATTATTGCAGCAGAAATGCTTCAACGTCACATAACACCCACGATTCTTCTGCACACCTTTTGTAATGGCGGCTGCAAATTTTCCTGAAACCAGTGGATCCTCCGAATAGTATTCAAAATTGCGTCCACAAAGTGGATTTCTGTGAATATTAAGTCCTGGTGCCAGCCAATAGGTTACACCATAACATTCCATCTCTTTTCCAACTGCATTTCCCACTTCTTCCGCCAGTTCCAGATTCCAGCTCGATGCCAGTGAAATCCCGCTTGGGAATGCCGTAGTAAACTGATAGAGCAGATTCGGGCTATCCGGATTTCCAAGCATGATTTTTTTAACCGGCTCCGGAAGATATTTCATACATGAAATATTCGGCTCTATCCCTTTTACCTTTCCGGTGAATGACACAGATGAAACCTTGTTCAGACGAAGCCCTGCCGGTCCATCTGCCATTACTACATTTGGAATTCCTTTTTGCTCCAGTGTTGTGCACGTAACCCCAGCTGCACCTGGCGCTTCAAAGAATCTTGATCCAGTCATACCTCCGCCCACAGACAGTTCTGCCATGTCTCTGAGTGTTAAACGCTCCATCACGGCATCTGTCTCTTCTGAGGAATATATTTTAACCGGACCATATTCATGCACAATTTCTGTTATCTTATCCTCTTCTACCGGAATGCTTCGAATTTTTTCCATATTTTCAATAATAATCTCGCATCCTCTTCCCCAGTTTTGTCTGCAGTCACAGGCTGCATGAAGGATATCTTCTTCCTTTTGTTCCAGTTCTGTCACATGCATTGGGATTTTGCAGATATGCGAGTGTTTTTCTGTTATGATTTCACTGGATAATCTCAAGATTCCGCATACTCTGGTATTCCTGCTGGAATTACCGAGACGGATTACATATTCTCCCTTTTCAAGGACCGTTGCTGCATCTTTTTTCCTGTAGCTAGTCATATCCCGGAGATCAAAACTAAGTATAAGTTTTGCCTTTTCTCCCGGCTTTAATAACTTCGTCTTATGAAATGCAGTCAGCCGCTGTGCTTCCTTTTTAAGTTCCCCGTTCGGACAGCTTACATAGATCTGCACAACTTCTTTACCATCATAAATTCTTCCGGTATTTTCCACTTCTGTATACACATGAATCTTCGTGCCTTCCATCTGCATCTGTTCAAACCGTATTGCAAAATTAGTATACGACATTCCATAGCCAAACGGATATCTTGGTGCCACATGAAATGTATCAAAATAGCGGTATCCTACATAGATACCTTCTCTATAATATTCCTCATCCAGATTACCATTTAGGTAACTGTACTCATCTGCAAACGGAAGATCCCGGTAATGTTTTGCCCAGGTATCTGTAAGTTTCCCTGATGGCGTCTGTTTTCCTGAAATAACATCTGCTAGTGCCAGACCTCCCATTGTACCTAGCTCTCCCATAAAAATAACTGCATTAATTCCGGATATTTCATTTAAGAAATTCAGATCAAATACTCCACCTACATTGATCACTACGATCAGTTTCTTATATCTTTCTGCGCAGAATGCAATATTGATCCGCTCTATCTCTGATAGACCATATTCATTTTCATCCAGTTTTCTGTCTGCCCCTTCACCAGCCTGTCTGGATACCACATAAATACAACTGTCTGTATCCGACTCTTCTATATCCTTCTCCTGTATGGCACGGCCATAAGGATATCTATATGGACTGCTCATCAGGTTCAAAAAATCTGACAGGTTCTTTGGACTTAGTTTTTTCCTGAATTCTTCTGCATATTCCTGTTCACCCTCTTCGAATGCCTGGTCATAATCTTCGATCCACCGCATAGTAGTAACTGTAAATCCTGATTGTTCCAGTCCTTCAAAAACAGAGACTGCATGGCGCTCATTTACTTCTCCTGATCCAGTTCCACCCTTAATCGTCTTCTTCGCACCAGCGCCGTACAAAGCTATCTTTCCTGCCTTCAATGGCAGACTTCCGTCATTTTCTAAAAGAACGATTCCCTCGACTGCCGCTTTATATGCCAGTTTCTTTCCAGACTCTTCCAGTGGTGTAACCGCATCCGTCAGTGCTGCTTTATGAATACTTCTTGTTCTCATACTTCCTGTCCTTCCAGGCATTATTTACCGGATGTTGTAATATATGGTCCGAGTGCTCCTGCTACATTTGAAATCGGCATTGTCTGAAGCCATACCCTTCCTGGTCCACGAACCACGGTATTAAAGATTCCCTCTCCTCCAAACAGCATATTTTTTACTCCAGGAACACTCTTTATCTCTATCTGGCATGAAGCATCCATTGCAGCCAGATGTCCAGTATCTACGACAATTTCCTGTCCGGCGTTCAATTCATACTCCACTACATGTCCGTCAAACTCAGCAAATACAGTTCCCTGACCGGATACCTTCTGCATGATAAATCCCTCTCCGCCAAATAATCCAGAGCTGAACTTCTTATTAAAGAACACAGACAATTCTACCCCTGCTTCGCTTGCAAGGAATGCGCTTTTCTGGAATACCATCTCGCGCCCCGGTCCGATTTCAAATGCTTTGATGGATCCAGGAAAGCACGATGCAAATGCAATCATCCCTTTGCCACCTTGTGCGGTATAAATATTCTGGAATATATGCTCACCGGAAAACATTCTTCCAAATGCCTTGCCGATTCCTCCATTCGTAGTCGTCTCCATCTTCATATTCGGTGACATCCAAGACATTCCGCCTCCTTCTGTGATCATCTTCTCTCCGCCCTCCAGATAGCAGATAACTACCGGTAATGTGTCTCCTTTGATTTCATATCTCATATAAGTTCCCTCCTGAAATTTCTCTTTTAATATACTTTTTCCCGAAAAATTATATTTACATTATAGCATCTACTATCTCTATTCACAATCAGCACTTTATATTTACGTAAAATTTTGTTATATTTTCATCATAACAACTCAAACATGACAAAACGCCAAAAATCTTCCGGGCTTTTCATCCCTTCTGATTTTTGACGTTTTTCTAACATCTTATAATGTTTTTACAAATCTTAAAAATGCTTCTCTTCCCTCTTCTGTACATTTATACACTCCGGCATCCTCAAGTACATGTACAAATACTTCACCGACTTCTTTTTTCAATATATCCATTACATTTTCTTCTGTAATCCCATCATATTTTTTACAAAATGTATCTGCCCAGTCCGCATGCTTTGCAATCTTTTCATTACTTCTGATATCTTTTTTCTGAACCAGATAATCCGCAAGAATCTCCAGCTCTTCTTTTAATCTGGATGGAAGCACCGCAAGTCCCATAACTTCGATCAGTCCGATATTTTCCTTTTTAATATGATGATACTCTGCATGTGGATGATAAACGCCAAGTGGATGTTCTTCGGTTGTGATATTATTCCGAAGAGTCAGATCCAGTTCAAACAATCCATCACGTTTTCTTGCAATCGGGGTAATGGTATTGTGTGGCTCTCCATCTGTATTCGCATAGATGAATGCATCTTCATCTGTATAGTTTCGCCAGCATCTGAGGATATGATCTGCCAGATCTATCAGGCGTTTCTCATCTTTGTGACGGATTCGGATGACAGATAACGGCCATTTTACGATTCCGGCCTCAACATCTTCATATCCCGGGATTGTAATTTTAATCTCGATCGGCGCTTTTGCCATTGCAAATGTATAGTGTCCCCCCTGGAAATGATCGTGACTTAAGATAGAACCGCCAACGATTGGGAGATCTGCATTAGATCCCAGGAAATAATGTGGAAATAATTTTACGAAATCAAATAATTTCTCAAATGCTTTCTTATCAATCTTCATCGGGATATGCTGTCCGTTAAATACGATGCAATGCTCGTTATAGTACACATATGGTGAATACTGGAATCCCCATTTTCCACCTGCAATCTCGATTGGTATAATCCTGTGGTTTTCTCTTGCCGGATGGTCAAGACGTCCTGCATATCCTTCATTTTCCATACAAAGCAGACATTTCGGATATGCGGTATTCTTTGCATTTCTTGCTGCAGCGATCGCCTTTGGATCCTTCTCCGGCTTGGACAGATTAATTGTGATGTCAATCTTACCATATGGGGAATCTACTTTCCACTTCATGTCCTTTTTCACACGGTATCTGCGGATATAATTGCTGTCCTGACTTAATTTGTAGAAATATTCTGTCGCAGCTTCCGGAGATTCTTCATATTTTTCCGCAAATGTCTTCTGTACCTGAGCCGGTCTTGGTACCAGACAATTCATGATCTTCGTATCGAAAAGATCACGGAATCCGATACTGTCTTCAATGATTCCTCTTTTTACCGCCTCATCCAGTAATCCTTCCAGAACTGCTTCCAGCTCGATGGAACTGCTGTCGATTTCTACATCTTCATATGAATCTTCCTGGAATAATTCTAACAATAAATTTGTTGTGTAAATTTTCTCACATTCCGGTGTCAGTCCGGTCTGAATACCATATTCTACCAGTTTCTTAATATTTTCATACAACATATTCTGATCCTTCCGTTCTTTTTTCTATTCTGTGAATTTATACAATCTTTGCTCCGTCACCGATATCTACTACATAGAATTCTGCTTCATGTCCGACTTTTTCTTTATATGTCTTTCCAATCTCCTCGATAAACTTATCTACCGTTCCTTCTTCAACGATGCTGACCGTACATCCGCCGAATCCGCCTCCGGTGATACGTGAACCGATAACCCCCGGCATTGCCTGCGCCAGATCTACCAGAATATCTATCTCTTCACAGGACACTTCATAATCATAACGAAGTGACTCATGAGATGCATTCATAAGCTGTCCGAATAATTTCACATCGTTGTTACGGAGTGCTTCTACTGCACGAATAGTTCTCTGATTCTCATATACCGCATGTTTCGCACGCTTCTGTCTGACCGGATCTTTGATCGCATCCTTGTACTGTTCGAATCCGTCCTCTGTAAGATCTCCAAGTGTCTTTATATCTGTAACTTTCTGAAGTTCCTTTAATGCAGTCTCACATTCATTTCTTCTGTCATTGTAAGCAGAATCAACCAGACTGTGCTTTACCTTACTGTTGATGATCACGATCTTCGCATTTTCAAGAACGACCGGTGCATATTCATATTTTAATGTATTGGTATCCAGGAAAATTGCATGATCTTTCTTACCCATCGCACTTGCGAACTGATCCATAATTCCACAGTTGCATCCATTGAAATTATTCTCCGAATACTGTCCGATCAATGCAAGATCGATCATGGAGAGATCTTCAAATCCAAATGTATCTTTTAACATCAGTCCTGTCAGCACTTCCAGTGATGCGGAAGAAGAAAGTCCGGAACCATTCGGAATATTTCCATAGATCAGGATATCCATTCCATGTGTCAGTTCATACCCTCTCTTTTCGAATGCCCACATTACTCCCTTCGGATAATTCGTCCATCCGGCATTTTTACTCGGAATCAATTCATCGAGACTTGTCTCAATGATTCCAAGCTTTTCAAAGTTCAAAGAGAAGAAACCTAATTTTCTGTCTTCTCTGTTTCTTACCACTGCCCATGTTCCCATTGTCAGTGCACATGGAAATACATGACCTCCGTTATAATCTGTATGTTCTCCGATCAGGTTTACTCGTCCCGGTGCAAAATAAGTACGGATTTCCCCGCCTTCTCCGTATAATTCCTGAAATTTTGCGATCAATTGCTCTTTCTGCATTCCATTACCTCCATTTTTAATACATTTTTATCATTTTTTCTTTCATCCCTTAAGTTTCAGGCCCTCTTTAACATCCACTTACATACTTTTTTGTAGTTGACTGTCTTCTGTTATTGCTATAATATAATCATAATGAGATATGCAAATTCTCACAATAAGAATATTGGCATATTTTATAAGAATATTGAGATTTTATTTGTTTTTGACTTTTATATACGGAGGATGATATGAAAGGTATTCAGATTCTTACAGAAAAAAACAAAAAAGAAGTAAAAGAACACGGAAGTTACACTTTCCCCGTTCAGGTATCCCCAGAGGCAATACAGTCTTATGAACAGCATTCCTTCATGTGGCACTGGCATCCGGAGATCGAACTTACATGGTTCGTATCCGGACAGATGGAATATGTCGTCAATGACCAGCGTTATATTATCTCAGAAGGCGAAGGGATATTCTGCAACAGTAATGCTTTACATGCCGGATATATGATTGATGACCAGGACTGTAATTATATCTCTGTCACATTTCATCCCAAATTCATCTATGGCTACGAGAACAGTATCCTGCAGACCAAATATGTCGATTTTATCACTTCCAACGAATTCTGGTCTTCACTTGTATTAAAACCGGAAATTCCATGGCAAAATGAAATTATCGAATACATAAAAGAAATATATACATTAACCTGCCAGGTTCAATCTTCTTCCGATGCCTTCATTCCCGGATATGAAGGCATAGCGGAACAGCCGGAACTTCCTGACTATGAATTCCGTATTCATCTCCTGCTCTGTGAGATCTGGCACCGGCTTTATCTGCATTATGTCCAGATTGCCCAGGATACTCCGCATCCACAGAAGCATTTACAGCGTTTGAAAGACATTCTTTCTTATCTTCAGGAGCATGCTTCCGAAGAACTCAGTCTCGAAGATATCGCCGCCCACGCCGGACTGTGCAAAAGCGAATGCTGCCGCTTTTTCAAAAAATATATGCGGATGACCATCTTCGATTACCTGCTGTCTACACGGATTCAGAACAGTATTCCACTTCTTATGGACGGGGAGAATATTACTACGATTGCCGGACTTGTAGGATTTTCCTCACCGGCATATTATGGCCAGATTTTCAAGCGTTACATGGGCATGTCACCCAGTCAGTATAAAAAGAATGCCGCCCAGTCACCTTCCGGTGACTAAGCGGCATCTTTTATACATTTTTGCCCTCTCTGTCAAAGTATTCTTTCACAAGTCTGACCACAACTCCTGACAGCAGGAAGACTGCTATCAGGTTCGGGATAACCATCAGACCATTAAATGTCTCTGCAATATTCCACATCAGTCCCAGTTCCATAGTTGCGCCAACAATCGCTACCAGTGCATACAATATCATAAATGGTCTGTTTGCGCGGGTACCAAGCAGGAACTCCACACAACGTGTTCCATAAAGTCCCCATCCAATGATCGTAGAAAATGCAAAGCAGCACATTGCAATGGCCGTAAATATCGATACCCAGCTTCCGTAAGTGGAAGTAAATCCAAGAATCGTAAGTTCTGCACCGGCCGCATCTCCATATCCAACCGATACGCCGCTGCACAGAATGACAAGTGCCGTCAGTGTACAGATCACAATTGTATCTACAAAGACTTCGAATATTCCAAAGAATCCCTGCTTTACAGGCTTTCTTGTATCCGCACATGCATGAGCAATCGAACCAGTACCAAGTCCTGCTTCATTTGAAAAGATTCCCCTGGATACACCTTTTTTCATACTCATGAAGAAAGATCCTACTGCACCGCCGGTCACAGATGCGGGTGAAAAGGCACCTTTAAAAATAGAAGCGAATACTGTCGGGATATTTCTGTAATTCAAGATCACAACTCCGATTGCAAGAATAATATAAATGACCGCCATAAACGGAACCAGCTTTTCCGCTACCTGCCCGATTCGTTTGATTCCTCCAAGAAGGATCAGCCCGATCAATACTGCCAGAATAATTCCGATCACCAGATTCAGAGTACTCACATTCTGTTCACTGATCACACCATAATTATACAGAGCTGAATCAATTGCTGTCGTGATGGTATTGACCTGTGTTGCATTCCCCGTTCCGAATACCGTCAGTACACCAAATGCCGCGAACAGATAGGCCAGCCAGTGCCATTGCTTCTTCAGTCCATTTTTTATGTAGTACATAGGTCCTCCGACCAGATCGCCTTCCGCGTTTTTCTCCCGGAAATGTACCGCAAGCGTTACTTCTGAAAACTTTGTACACATTCCAAGAAGTGCTGATATCCACATCCAGAAGACTGCACCCGGGCCTCCGATCGCGATTGCTCCTGCCACGCCTGCAATATTACCGGTTCCGACGGTCGCAGCCAGTGCCGTACATACTGCCTGGAATGGTGTCAGTGCTCCGTCTGAAGCTTCTCTTTTTTTCAACATCCGGCCGATTGTTACTTTCATCGCATATGGGAATTTACGGATCTGAAGAAATCCGGTTCTGATGCTTAATAAAAGCCCTACTCCTACGATGCAGATCATGGCCGGTACTCCCCAGATGAAGTTATTTACCACATTGTTGATTGATTCGATTGTTGCCAACATTACTTCTAGTCCTTTCCTATCTATAAATCATATTTTTGATTTTGTATCGCGTTACCGCATTATCACATTGAATTTCAACTGTAGCAGTATAGCACGATTTTATATAAAAGTACAGGATTTCTTTTTCTTTATCAAAAGATTACCCGAAATTTCATACACGTACTTCCTTTCTTTTCTAATATTCTTTTCTAGTATTTTTACAACTGGTATGGTATATTTTTTCATAACTGGCTCTTTATCTCATGCCACTACTATTGTACAGTAATGGCAATTACGAAAGGAAAGAGGGTTTTGGTTATGAATTCCAATCTGAAAAAAATAATTATGACAGCATTATTCGCTGCGTTAGCCTGTGTTGCTACAATGTCCATCCGTATTCCGACACCGGGAACCGGCGGATATATCCATCCTGGTGATGCAATCGTAATCCTCGCAGGTATCATCCTTGGTCCTGTATATGGTATGCTTGCCGGTGGTATCGGTTCTGCACTGTCTGACCTGATCGGTGGATATTTTGTATACGTTCCGATCACACTGGTGATCAAGGGGCTTGTCGCACTGGTATCCGGACTGATTTACCAGAAGATGTGCCGTTACGGTAAGAACCGTTACGTCGCAGTTATCCTTGGAGGTATTACAGATATCGTATTCGTCGCCGGTGGATATTTTATCTGCGAGTTCTTCCTGTATGGAAGCGGTGCTGCTGCAAGTATCCCTGCTAATATTATCCAGGGAGTCGGCGGACTTATTATCTCTGCTGTATTATATCCGGTACTGATCGCAATCCCGGATGTACGCCAGGCAGCATACGAGACGAAGAATTAAATTCACTTACATACTTTGTCACCTATAGGACTTGCCATTGGCATCTTCTTTCGAACGCATGGCGAAAAAAAGGATAAGTTCTTTCTCTCTTCATGAAAGAACTTATCCTTTTTCCACATCTTTTTACTTTTTCACTTTACTTATCCACTTTTTCTGCGTTACTTTTTCCACAGGAACATCCGATCACAAATGTAAGGAACAGTATTGCCACGATCATCCATCCGACCAGTACCTTCGTTCCCATCGGCTGGAACTTATCATAATATCCCTTCAGGTAAATGATGATGATCAGAAGCGGTAATCCATAAGACATATATCCCTTGATTCCTGACGGGAACTTCCATCCTTCTCCCTGGTTGATCTCTTTGAGGAAATGGTTCCATCCCCAGCCATTCTTCTTTGTACAGAACAATACATATCCCAGACTTCCAAGTGGAAGCAGGTTATTCGATACGATGAAATCTTCCAGATCCATGATCGTTGAGCCTTCTCCAAGCGGAGTAAATCCGGCTAACACATTGAATCCCATTACGCATGGCATACTTAAAATAATAATCAGGATCAGACTTACCAGTGTACTCTTCTTTCTTGACCATCCGAATAAATCCATATCGAAAGAAATAATATTTTCAAATACGGCAACCAGTGTCGTAAATGCAGCAAAGCTTAAGAACAGGAAGAATAATCCTCCCCATACACGTCCGCCTGCTACCTGTGCGAAAATATTCGGGATCGTGATAAATATAAGGCTCGGGCCTGCTCCCGGTTCAATTCCGTATGCAAAGCATGCAGGGATAATAATGAAACCTGCCATCAGCGCTACGATCGTATCAAGCACGGTAATATTCACAGCCTCTCCGAATAAACGCTGATCTTTTTCCATATAACTTCCAAAGATCAGCATAGCTCCGATACCGATTGATAATGTAAAGAATGCCTGGCTCATAGCCCCGAAAATTACATTTCCGATTCCAATTTCTGCCATCTGTTTGAAATCAGGGATCAGGTAAAAACGAATTCCTGCTCCGGCACCTTTCATCATCACAGAATGGATCGCAAGTACGATCATGATCAAAAGCAGTGCTGTCATCATGAACTTGGAAACTTTTTCGATACCTTTCTGGATTCCAAACGCACATACACCAAATCCAATGATAGATATCAGAATCGTCCAGAATGCCATAAGCGGCATATTTCCTAGCATATCACTGAATCCTGCAGATACAGTCTTCATATCCGCACCCACAAAATCTCCTCTGAAGCTTCTGACGCAATAATACAGCATCCATCCACCAACTGTGGTATAGAACATCATCAGGAAATAGCATCCGATAACACCGATCCATTTCGTAATATGCCACTTTGTTCCTTTTGGTTCCAGTGTCTCATATGCAGCGGCAACACTGTGTCTGCTGGCACGTCCGACACCAAATTCACAGACCATAACCGGGATTCCCATGATCAGAAGGAACACCAGATAGATTAAAATGAATGCAGCCCCGCCGAACTGTCCACACATGTACGGGAACTTCCACACATTTCCAATACCAACGGCACATCCTGCAGATACAAGGATGAAGCCCAGTCTTGATCCAAATGTCTCTCTCTTCATTCCATAAACCTCTCTTTACTTTTCAAGTCAAACATTTTTTATTATATCGTATTTTGTCTACCAAACGCAAGGACTGTCATTATGGAATTTTAAGTTTAAAAAAGATCAAGAAAAGGACCAGGAAATGCACCCTACTCATCTCCTTGTCCTTTCTTTCTCTTTTTATATGATTTTTACTATTATCAGCTCATGGAGTTTTATAAAGCTTTCATCTGGTATGAACTGCCCCACATTCCAGATACTTATGCCGTACAGGCATTCTGAAGAATCTCATTTAAAGCATTTCCGCTGCTTGTGTGGCATCTTACGATTTGTGCATTACATTTTTCCGCTTCTGTTACTGCACAGTGTACCATCTTATGAGATACTGTATTGGTAAATAAGATTAACAGATCGGGACTTCCGATCTTCTCACTTAAGTTTCCTGACATCTGTGTGAATACTTTTGCTTTGCATTTGTACTCTTTACAGATCTTTTTATACTGATGAACCATTCTGTCATGTCCGCCTACGATTACTACACTCATGTACTGCCTCCTTTTATGTAAGTATATTAGTTAGCTTTATCTAACTAATATGATACACTTTTTTTCCGAAAATGGAAGAGGGTGTATTGAAAACTTTTCTCAATACACCCTCTTCCATTAAACACACGGAAAACAAAATCTACAGAACCTGCCACTGGCAGCTTCTTTCGAATGCATGGTGATAAATAAAAACCGGAACCACTCACCTCCACAGCATATGATCCCGGCTTCCACTCACATCATTCTCTACATATCTTCATATTTCATCAGATACTTACAAATCTTCTGCAAATCTTCTTCCTCACTTGCAACGATCTCCAAATGCAGTTCATCTGCTCTGGAGAAAAGCTGTGTCATAGACATAAACTGGCAGAGTTTTGATTTCATGTTCAATCTGTCTCCCTCACCTGTCAGTAATTCTACACGACCTTTGCAATCGTCAACAACTTTAAAGAATTCCTGCGCATTTGTAATTTTATTAATTTTCATAGCTGGTCTCCTTTTACAATGTGTAATAATCCGTTTCTTTTGATATTCCATCGATTCTTACACCTAGTGTATCATATAATGATTTCTTCAATCTTTCTGCATCTCTATCTTTCAGAGCATCGATATATCCCTGATGTTCTGCAATCATATTCTTGGCTCCATTCGTATTCTTTATCACATCCCGGCCATATATCAGTTTAAAAAATGATAACGTATCCCATAATGATTCTATCATCGCACATACTCTGTCCATTTCGCTGATGGAATAGATTGCAAAATGAAATTTTCGATTTTGCAAGTATAACTTTTTTGCATCAATCTCATCTGCTTCAACAATTGGAATATATTCCTTATGTATCTCTTCCAGTTCGTGTATCTGTTCTTCCGTAATCTTTTTACACGCTTCTCCAGCTGCAAGCGGCTCTAACAACTGACGCATCAGATATATTTGTAAAACATCCTCCTGTTCCAGCGAAACAAGTTTTACCCCTACATAAGGAATCGATTCAGCCAGTCCCATTTTTTCCAGACTCTTCAAAGCCTCTCTGATTGGCATACGACTGACTCCAAGCTGACGGGCAAGCTCTTCTGTATTCAGCTTTTCCCCCATCTTCAACTTTCCATCCATAATCCAATCCATCAGTTTGTTCAATACCTGCATTGGCAATGTATCTCTTTGCAGCATCATTGAATCATCTTGACCCATTGTCACTCGGTTACTCATATATAGCACTACTCTCTTATCTAAAATATTTACAGACCAAGCTTTTCTACCACTTTGTCCAAAATAGCAACCTGAGCTGTCTCTTCGACTAACTCAGCTGTATGCTCTGCAGCCAGTGGATCTTTTCCCATTGCAACTACACCATGATCTGCCAGTAAGAAGGCATTGATATTCGGTGTCTTTTCAAACATTGCTTCTACCATCGGTACGTCTTCCGGTCTCACCATTGCTGCATGTACGTCTAAGGTTGGATATCCTTCCGGATTCTTCAGTTTGGAATGCCATGTTACAAGCGGCAGGTCTTTCTTAGAGGATGACCATCCGATCGCATATGGAGAATGTACATGTACGACAGACTGTACATCTGGTTTCAATTTATAGATGTAGCCGTGCAGTAATGCTTCTCTCGTCGGCTTTCCTGTTCCTTCGATCACATTCCCGTCAAAATCCGTAATTAAAAATCCTTCTGGTGTGCAGTCACCCAGAGAACCGCCGCTTGCTTTTACAAGCATTGTCTCTGTTCCAGGTATTCTGGCACTTACGTTTCCTCCACTACCAGTCTGTATCCCTCTATTATAAGCTCTTTTACTTGCAATAACAAGTTTTTCTGCGATTTCATATGCTTTCTGATCCATAACTGCTATATCCTCCTGCTTTTTTAATTCTCCCCAAAGTTCTGTGGTAATTTTCCCTGTTTTTTCATTTCATCTACAATATAATGTGCTGCTTTCACGCCAAATTCCGGAGTATCCAGATTATGTGGAATCACGATAACTTCTACGTTGTCATTTACGTTTTCAATGATTGTCTGAATCAGTACTGAATCACTCTTCGGCTCGTATAATTCCTGTCCTTCCAGAGTATTGTGTCTCATTCCCTTGGTAGGAATCAGAAGTTTCACCGGATAAGTAACCTTGCTGAGTCTTTCTGCCAGGATTTTTCCTAATGCTTCGGCTTCTTCTGGAAGGATCTTGATATGTGCTGTATTAGCATTGTGAAGCATATATTTTCTTTCGTCCATTCTATCTGGAAGTTCGCTTGTACTGAAGTCTACAAAATCAAGTCCACCAAGGCTGATAACCAATGGTACTTTCTTCTCTACAGATTCTACCAGACGGATTTTTGCTTTCGGACCATATGAGAATCCACCTCCGAAATATTCGGATGTCAGTTCATGTAAAGTCAGATCCAGAATTCCATCTACCAGGCCATTTGCTGCCATATCTTCCATTGTTGCTCCACCGACTCCTGTTGCGTGGAAACCAATCACTTCAAGTCCCATCTTCTCTAATTCTTCTACTGCTGCAACAGCTCCTGTATTTGTTACACCCATCAATGTAACTGCAACAACCGGTTTATCACCTTTTGTCAGAACCTGTCCTGCACATTTTACCATTCCCACGCAACAAGCACAGGCATTGGAGATGACCTGACGTGTTACAATATTAAGTCCTGTAAAATCACAGATTGCAGGCATAACCGTAATATCTTTATCCCCTACAACAAGGTCAAATTTTCTTGTTCCGCTTGCTACAGTTGTAGCCATAACTTTTGGAAAACCAATCGGCAGTTTCTGCATTGCATTTGCCGCCATGACTGTGTTCTGAAGTCCTCCGCCAGAAATTATTCCGTCAATCTTTCCTTCTTCATATAATTTTACTACATAAGCTGCAACGGCATCTTTCATGTAGTCTATCTTTTCACCTTTTGATTTTGGTTCCATCTCTTCCCAAGGTGTGCCATAACTTTCTGCGATTTCTTCTCTTGAGATGTCATAATTATAAGATGGTGCAGGACCTGTTGCTGTATTGATAACCAGAGCATTTAATCCTTCATTTTTAATAAAATCGCTGATAAACTTCGCTTCTTTGAACTTTGTATCGCAACTTTCGATTACCGCTATCGTCTTCATATTCTCCATTAATCTCCTTCTATACAGATATTGTGAAGACCACCCCTTTGGATAACCTCCACAACATCCCACTCTCGTCCAGATTCTTATTCTCTCTCGACTATATCACATATTAGTTCTGGCTGAAATATTTTGTCTCAGCTTTCTTTGCTGCTTTTCTAGCATCTTTGTCAATGATTGCTGTCTTGTACTCATCGAATACGAAGTCAGTATCTTTCTTTCCGATTACCGGAAGTTTATTGTCATGAGAATCTTCATATTTCTCTACTGCTGCAGATAAGATTACGTCATGAGCAAGTAACAGATGTTTGTGAGGATCTACTCCTGCCTCTTTACAACGACGGACTGTATCACGTACTGTCTTCCATGCAGCTACGATATCAACATAACGTCCTGGAGGGCAGATGTCGTAATGTAATTCATCCTGCATTTCCTGTGGAGCATCAATGTTACCCATTACGAATACGGAATCTCCAACGCAGAAGTATGGTCCTTCTTCTGTCTCAACAACAACTGTCATATGTCCTGGACAATGTCCAAATGACTCGTATACGCTTACGCCCGGTGCGATTTCAACTTCGCCTTTTACGGTTTCAAATCTTTCATATACGCCTGGCTGATCGTATGGTGCAATGAACTGGTCTCCACATGTTACATCACCATCTTTTGCGATGATCGGACGGCAGTATGATTTGTAGTGAAGCGGTACTGGATTGTGTGCATAATCCCATTCAACTTCGTTGCAGATAAAACGAGCTTTTGTAAATTTCTCAAGGTAGAAGATATGATCCCAGTGAAGATGTGTAAATAATACGATATCTACATCTGATGGTTTGTATCCTACCTGAGCCAGACGTGACTCGATGTCATCGATTCCTGGTCTCTGAAGAGATGGTCCGTGATGATATTTGTCTGCATGCTCTGTCCATGACATACCTGTGTCAACCAGGATCAGCTGATCGCCGCCTTCAATTAAGAATGTCATATCTGGAAGCTGATCTGATTCATTTGTGATACCCATTTTTTCAACATATTTCTTGCATGAGAAATGATACCAGTATTCCAGTGGTTTTGTTGGGATGTAGCCTGAGTTAAGTGGTCTGATTGTTAATGACATAATATAGTCCTCTCTTTCTTATTGTATATGTAGTGTTATTTGTTTCCTATTAAAATTTTGAATATATTTAATAATTTATATTACTTTTATGCTCCTTGTTTTTCCTTTGCCTCGCGTTCTGCGATCGCTGCATCAGAATAAATACCAAGTTTTTTCTTTCTCATGTGTTTATCACACATAGATGTAATGATTGGTGCGGTAAACGCTGTTACAATGGCTGCTACTGCAAGCTGTGCTGTTGCCGTACTTGCTGCTGACTGCCATGCCGGATCAACCTCTGCAAGAGAAGCCGGAACACTTGTTGCATTTGCTGCTGTCGTACCGATTGCAGCTCCCATAGCATTTCTCTTGTTCTTTGGCAGTGTAAGCTGGAACAGGAAGTAGAATAAAAATGCTGACAGTGCTGAGATGATTGCCAGTACTACTCCGCCAACTCCACCTAATGCAATACTCTTAAGACTCATTCCTGCTCCGATTGGGATCATCATGAAGAATGTGATGATCGGCATTGCATCTGCTGCAACTTTACGGAATGTCTTGTCCAGATTTCCCCAGATAATACCGATGATCAGAGGAATCAGTGTTGCGATAAATGATTCGATCGGGATGGAAGCCATACCAGCTGTTCCCATAGCAATCATTGTAAAGAATGGTCCGTCGTTCAGTGATAAGATAGAAATTGCTCCGGCATCTGTTTCATCACCATACTGCTGCGCAAGTCCTAAGTACAATCCTCCGGCTGAGTTTGTGATACCGGCGATCATTGCCATGGAAGTGATTCCACAGAATCCTGCGGCTCCGCCGATCTTTGCTACCAGAAGTCCGAGTACAATACCAACTACAAATTTCATAAGAGTCAGTGTACATCCTTTGTACAGCGGCATTCCGATCTTCTTTACATCGATGGATGCTCCGTTCAGTAAGAGGAACATTCCTAACAGACAGGCGGTTCCGGTTTTGAACATTCCAGATGTAAATCCTCCGATCTCAAGTACATTTGGAATAAATGTGTTAGCAAGTACTCCGATCAGCATTGGCACAATGATTAATCCCCCAGGTACCTTCTGCATAAGTTTAAAAAAACTTTTTTCTTCCTTCATCCTTTCTTTACCTCCTTAGTTTTGTTGTTTGGATATTGGATATTGGATACAATTCATCGTGCTTTTATCATACAGCTGGATCCAATCTTTGTCAACATGACTAATTATCTAATTTCCCCATTCGTTTTTTGTGCATTTTTAACAATTGTGTTCTGCATATACTTTCATTGCATCACGAATCAATGTGTCGAACTTATCTGCATCCCATGCAGCTCTTCCGACAAAAAGACCATCTATCGATGGCTGTACGATCAGTGACTCCGCATTGCCCGGATTGACACTTCCACCGTACAGGACAGGAATTTCCTCAGATTTTTCACCAAAGATCTCGTATAATGCAGTTTTGATTTCCTTGTGCATAGCTTCTGCATAATCCGCAGATGCAGGTGTTCCATTGACACCGATAGACCATACCGGTTCATATGCCACCCAGATATTCTTGCACTCTTCCGGTGACACACCGTAGAATCCTATTTTGAGCTGGCTGCGCAGAGTCTCTGCACTGATTCCATATTCTTTCTGCTCTGCTGTTTCGCCGATACAAAGTAACGTCTTAAACCCATGTGACAGGGCCGCTTTCACCTTTTTATTCTCTTCTACATCACTTTCGCCGAATACATGCCGTCTCTCAGAGTGTCCGATCATCACAAGATCCAGCCCCATCTCTTCTAACATGCATGGTGAAATCTCGCCTGTAAACTGTCCCTGGTCTTCCCAGCACATATTCTGGGCACCAAGTCTTACAAATTCACGGTCACAGCAGCTTGTTGCAGTCTGAAGCGTCGTATAAGACGGAATGATAAAAAGCTCGATATCATCTCTGCTGATGTCCTTTGTATTTTCAACCAGTTTCTGAAGATATTCTCTGGTCGCACTGATGCCCTTATACATCTTCAGATTACTTCCGAAATATAGTTTTTTCATAGAATTTTCCTCTCTTTTAGCGGTTCTGATCATACTCTCTGAATGCATCTACTTTAGGCTGTGAAGAACATCCCGGTACGAATTCGTTCGTAAAGAAAGCGTCCACAAGCATCTCACGTACTTTTGCACCTGTCGTGAATGCTCCCATACAGACAATGTTGGCATCGTTACTGAGTCTTGCTCTTGTCGCAGAATATACGTCAGATACCAGTGCGGCATATGCACCTTTTACCTTATTGGCAGCAATAGATACCCCAAGCCCTGTTCCGCAGATCAGCACACCTCTGTCATATTCCCCGGATGCTACATGTTCTGCTACATCAATTGCTACATTCGCATAGATCGGATCTTCACTTCCGAAGTCTGTCACCTCTCCATAGCCTTTCTTTTCAATGTAAGCAATGATTTCCTGCTTTGCTTCTTCTGCATTTGGATCACAACCGATTGCAATTTTCATGTTCATTTCCTCCTTCTTTGTATCGGATATTGGATATTGGATACGATTTATGTTTTTTATAATAGCACCGGTTGTTTTTTATGTCAATAAATGCTGCTTTCTCCATTCATTTTCTAATAAAATGCACAAAAATAAAGTTCTGTTATCGTGCATATAGCCAATTAACAGAACTTTATTTATTGTATCATCATTATTATATTTTTACGCATCCACCTCATCCAGCGGCATCTCACAGTTGAACACTTCGATATGATGTCTCACATTCTCATACGTTCCCTGTACCATAGCCAGATTCAGATCAAAATAATTATGTGCTCCTTCTGACTTCAGATACTCTTCCGCATGTTTTGTCAGACGATTAAAGCTTGCTGTCGCAATATTCACTTTCACAATTCCAAGCTCGATTGCTTTTCTAAAATCTGCATCCGTGATTCCACTTCCACCATGAAGAACCAACGGAATTCCTGTCTTATCATGGATCTGCTCCAGTACATCAAATGCAAGCTTCGGTGCTACCGGATAATTGCCGTGTGCATTTCCGATTGCAACTGCCAATGCATCGATTCCGGTGCGTTCAACAAATATCTTTGCATCATCCGGATTCGTACAGCGGATTCCATGATCTTCACTTCCGTCTTCGCTTCCACCTACCAGTCCCAGCTCAGCCTCTACGGTTGCCCCGTATTTCTTTGCCAGTTCTACTATCTTTACTGTACGCTCGATATTTTCTTCAAATGGATATGTAGAGCTGTCGAACATGACGGAGGTAAATCCAAGTTCCAGTGCTTTCTCTACTGTCTCCATGGTAAGTCCATGATCCAGATGCACTGCCACGTCTACTTTCGCCTCTTTTGCAGCCTGTACCATCATTGGTCCCATAAGTGCAAGCGGGGAGTGTTTCAATCTTACTTCTGCAATCTGCAAGATGATCGGAGTGTCCAGTTCTTCTGCTGCCTGGATTGCTCCTTTTACCATCTCCATATTTCCAACACTGAATGCGCCGATTCCTCTGTAATTACTCTTCGCACGCTCCAGTAATTCTTTCATCGTTACTAATGCCATTGTTCTTCTGCTCCTTTCCATGTTCTTCTTTTTTCAGGTTATGTCCCAATATTGTCAGACAGATCAGGGCGATCACTGCAAATACAATTCCCATCCCGAATACCACATGCATGCCATATCCTTTTCCGGTAATGAATCCTGATAATGCCGGTGCGCCACATGTTGCGATTACGATACCAAGCATTACGAATCCGTAATTTTCTCCGGTATGCTCAATTCCAAAGATGGAACTTGTAAAGGATGGGAAACTTCCCATGATTCCGCCATAGCATCCATACATCAGAATGATTGCTGCGGTTACGGTATAGGATCTGGTAAATGTAAGTATTGCCATTGCCACAACAGATACTGCCAGCACGCCCTTGATACATCCCACTCTTCCTACTTTATCGGAAAGTGTCGGAAGTACCAGCCGGGTTCCGGCATTCACAATGGAACCGATCATAACTGCACTGACCGCAATTGCCGACGGGATTCCAAGTTCAATCTGATATGTCTGTGATACCGGTGACACCAGGAAATAAGAAATCAGCCCAAACAGCATCGTCGCCAGAAGAAGATAGAAGTTCTTTGTCTTCATCATCTCTGCGGATGTGTACTGCTTTTGTTCTGTCTGTGCTTCTGCATTTCCATTTGCCACGTTTTGTTCTCTTAATGCCCGTTCGGCTTTTCTTCTCCACTCTTTATCCGGAGCGGTAAAGAAGATACCGCATAAGATCCAGGAGATTGTAATCGCTGCACCAATGATCAGGAATGTCTTTCCCGGTCCCTCTGCCTGCAGGATTCTTCTGCTGATTGGTGCCAGAAAGAATCCACACAGTCCGTTTGCCGTTACGACCACACCTGATGCGAATCCCGTTCTTCCCGGGAACCATTTCTGAACAGTCGAGATAATTACGGTATAAATGAGTCCCTGTCCGAATCCCTGCATCACACCATAGGTCACATACATAGGAAGCGACGAAGGTACGATCAGGAATGCGGATGCCAGAATTCCAATGGCGAAGATACCGCCTCCGATCCATACAACAATCTTCGGATTATATTTATCCTGTAATCTTCCACCGATTATATTTCCAAATACGAATGTACTCAGTGCCAGGTAAAAACACATAGACGCTGCTGTCTGGCTCCAGCCGGCCTGTTCCATCACGTATGGCTGATAGATCGACCATACGTGAGGATAGCCGGTAAAAAAGATAGCAATGGCACCAAATATCATCGTCAGTAATCTTTGTCTTTTCTGTGTAGTTGTTAACTCCATAATTTTTTCCTCTTAATTAATAAATAAGTCCGAACTTCTGCATCTCTCTTTTTAAGATTTCTGTATGCTCCGGCTCAAGCTCTGTCAGAGGTGCTCTTACGGTTCCTCCGCATAGGCCCATCAGTTCTACCGCTTTCTTTACCGGAATCGGGTTTACTTCTGAGAACAATGCATGAATTAATGGCAATGCCTTTAACTGCAGCTCCAGACTTTCTTTTACCTTTCCATCCAGATAAAGCTGACAGATATCATGGGCTGCCTGTGGGGCTACATTGGAAAGTACGGAAATCACTCCTTTTCCGCCCAGTGACATCAATGGTACGATCTGGTCATCATTTCCGGAATACAGATCTAATTTTCCATCTGTCAGATCCATCATCTTCACGATATTGGAGAAATCTCCACTTGCTTCCTTGATTGCCACGATGTTATCCACATGATTCACAAGATAAGCCACAGTCTCTGCTTCCATCTTACATCCGGTTCTTCCAGGTATGTTATAAAGGACAACCGGTATTTTCGCTGCATCTGCTACCTGAGTGAAGTGTGCGATCATACCTTTCTGGGTTGCCTTGTTATAGTATGGTGTCACGACAAGCACGCCGTCTGCGCCATATCCGGCGGCTTCTTTTGATAATTCCATTGCCGTCTTCGTACAGTTTGAGCCGGTTCCTGCGATAACCGGAATTCTTCCTTTTGTTCGTTCAACCGTAAATTTCACACATTCCATGTGTTCACGCTCTGTCATCGTTGCAGCTTCCCCGGAAGTTCCGCAGATTACGATGCTGTCGGTTCCGTTTTCACAGTGAAAATCGATCAATTCGTCCAATCTGTCATAATCGATAGATTCATCTTCTTTGAACGGAGTAACGATTGCTACTCCTGCACCTGTAAATATTGCCATATTGCTACCTCTCCTGATTTTTACAAATGCCACACGGAACCCGTATGGCATCTGTAATATCTTCTTACATTCTAACTTTTATACTTACCACAGATTTTTATACATCTGCTCTACATCAGCCTGTGTAATCGTACGCTGTGTATTCTGCGGACTTCCGCTGTCCATTGCATCATATGCCATTTTCTCGATCACTTCGAAAAATTTCTCTTTGTCAATTCCGAACTCAGCAAGTGTCGGTGTCTCTAATTCTTCTGTCAGCGCTACGACTGCATCCAGGAATTTCTCACTGGCTGCCTGATCCGAATCTTCCGGTGTTGCAACTCCGATAGCTCTTCCGAGATCTGCAAATCTGTCATAGGCTCCCTCTAATGCGAAGCTTAAGCACTCTTTCATCAACATTGCGTTAGAAAGTCCGTGTGCTACATGGAACAATGCTCCGATCGGACGGCTCATTCCGTGGATCAGTGTTACAGATGAGTTGTTGAATGCGATTCCTGCTTCCAGAGCTGCTACAGACATCTGTACTCTTGCTTCTTCATTCTTTCCATCATGGAATGCTACTGGGAGGAATTTGAAGATTCTCTTTACAGCTGACATTGCAAAAGTATCTGATAATGTCTGTGCTTTTCTGGATGTATAAGCTTCTACTGCATGGCACAATGCATCAAGCCCTGTTGCTGCCGTAATCTTCGGTGGTGCTGTCATAGTGAACTGGGGATCGATAATGGCTAATGAAGGAATCAGCACTTTACCTTTCAGCAGCATCTTAATGTCTTTTCTGGTATCTGTAATGATCGTGAACTGTGTAGCTTCAGATCCGGTTCCTGCTGTTGTCGGGATAGCTACCATCGGAGGCATCTCTACATCGATCACTTTTCCCATGTAATCAGAAATGCTTCCGCCATTTTTCACGAGGGATCCGATTGCTTTCATCGAATCAATCGGGCTTCCTCCACCAAGTGCTACGAGGAAATCACATCTTTCTGCTTTGTACTGAGCCAGACCTTTTTCGATCATTACGTCTGTTGGTTCTCCTGCGATTTCAGAGTAAATAGTATATTCTACACCCTGGCTTTTTAATGCATTCTCTACTTTTGCACAGTTTCCAAGATCGATCATCACTTTATCTGTAACAATCATTGCTTTCTTTCCAAGTGTTCCAAGTGTATCCTGTGCCATATCAAGTGCTCCTGATCCTGAAATCATCTGTCCAGGTACGATAAATTCTCTTGCCATAATAATTATCTCCTTTTCTCTCTAAATAAGCGTTTTGCTATCTTCTTAATTAAAACTGTGCATCATGCATCCACACATATCTCTCGTCTTCACATCTGTCCGTCTGAAGCCATGGATTGCCATCAATGTGACGGATCATCCAGCATGTGTACATCTGGAATCCAGGTGCCACTGCCTGTGGATGAAGCTCTCCACCAGGAATTGCGGAAAAACTGTTGTCTACACTTTTGAATACCTGATCTCCGACAAAGCTTGCTCCGAATCCTTCCGGTCTGTCGAACTTGAACAGGTAAGTCTCCGGCTGTGGATGTCTGTGTGGCAGGTATCCTGACCAGTTTCCTCTGTCATTCAATACTTCTCCAAGTACCATATTCGACTCCGGACAGATATCGTGATCAAAGATTGTATTTACACGGCGCTTTGCCACATTTCCGAACTTTCCGACACTTGAATAGCCCCAAGGTGCATCGTCCGGTGAATACAATTTGCTTGCAAATGTTTTGTCATTGTGCGTGCACTGTACCAGAATTTCAGTATCTTCTTCTGCTGTTACAGTAATCTCTTTACTTCCGCTTACGTGCAGTGCCCATGGACCTTCGGTAAATACATCTTTTCTGCTGACCGTTGCTTTCTCATCTTCCCATGTATAGGTTACTTTTCCGGAGAGAAGGAGAACCGCCGTCTCCTCTTTGTCTCTCTTAAATGTTCTTATCTGTCCGGCCTTCATGCTGTACACACGGATGTCCATCATCATTGCCTTATATTCATTGTCATAAGTGGTAAGAATCATCTCGCCATTTTCATCGAATTTTGGATAACCAAATACCTTACTCACTGTCTTTCGCCTCCTGAATCTATCTTTATAAATCTTAATAATCTCTTGCTTCTCTTCTTCCTTCCAGAACACCAACGCATGCCTTTCTTACAGACTCCTTAGAAGAAGTAGTTGCAATTCCTACATTCCACCATGATTCATATCCGTCTGTCATGGTCTTTGGAATAACCTTTAAGTCGAATAAGCAAGCAATTTCCTGCTTCTTCGCATCTTCCAGTGCTGCCTCTAATTCTGCGATCGTCTTACATGTGTATGTCTTAAGCCCGTATCCTTCACCGATCTTCGCATAGTCAACCGGGATCAGATCCCCACAAGGCTTCTTGCCGTCTGTGTAACGGAACTCTGTTGCGATACTTCCGATACCATGATTCATTTCCAGATTGTTGATACATCCGAATCCACAGTTATCGAATACCAGAATATTGACTTTCTTTCTCTCCTGCATGATCGTCATAATCTCGCTGTGTAACATCTGGAAGCTGGAATCCCCAACTACGCAGTATACTTCATTATCCGGTTCTGCGAATTTCACACCAAGTGTTGCTGCTACTTCATATCCCATGCAGGAATATCCGTATTCTGCATGATAGCCGCCGCGCTTGTCTGTTGTCCACATTCTCTGCATGCAGCTTGGAAGGGAACCGCCTGCTGTAATAATAGTCGCATCTTCATCGATCACTCTGCGGATTGCTGCAAGTGCTGCTGTCTGTGTGATCTTTCCGTTTGTCATCTTTACGAATTCCGGAATCGTTCTTGGATCTCTTGCCTTGATGATCGGCTCGAAATCATCTCCTGTATATTCAATGCCTGCCAGGCGGACCATTTCTTTGTCCCATACCTTCTTGGCTTCTTCGATTTCTCCGTTGTATGCAGATACATAACCGCGTGCACGAAGTTTTTTGGTAAGTGCTTCTACTGTAACCTTTGCATCTCCGACTGCTTTTGCTGCATCCATCTTGTATGCGTGGAATCTGCAGTTGTTAATCGTCACGAATTTTACATCCGGATTCTTGAACAGTCTCTTGGAGCTTGTTGTAAAGTCTGACATTCTCGATCCGATTGCGATCACTACGTCTGCATCTTCAGCGATAATATTGGAAGCATAAGTTCCCGTTACTCCGATACCTCCTAAGCAGTACGGATGACTAGACTTGCAGGCACTCTTTCCTGCCTGGCTTTCGCCAAATGGAATCTTGAATTCTTCGCAGAACTTTTCAACCGTCTCACCGGCTTCTGAGTAACGGACACCGCCGCCTACGATCACGAGTGGTTTCTTAGCTTCTGCAATGATCTCTGCAAGATCTTCCAGTTCTTCTTCTACCGCTACAGGTCTTGTGATTCTATGTACACGTTTCTGGAAGAAATATTCCGGATAATCATAGGACTCACCTTCTACATCTTGGCAAAGAGCGATGCAGCATGCGCCTGTCTCGGCAGGATCTGTCAGAACTCTCATTGCATTAATGAGTGCTGTCATGATCATCTCTGGTCTTGTGATGCGGTCCCAGTACTTACACACCGGCTTGAATGCATCATTGGTTGTTGTTGCCAGGCTGTTGCTCTGCTCTAACTGCTGCAATACCGGATCCGGCTGTCTGGAAGCAAATGTATCTGCCGGGAACACCAGAAGTGGAATGTTATTAACCGTTGCTGTTGCGCATGCTGTCACCATATTTGCTGCTCCAGGTCCTACGGATGAAGCACATGGAATGATTTTCTTACGATTGCTCTGCTTTGCAAATGCGGTTGCTACATGACACATTCCCTGTTCGTTTCTTCCCTGAAGGACTCTTAACTGTCCAGGATCTGTATCCAGCGCTTCTCCAAGTCCTACTGCAATTCCGTGTCCGAAGATGGTGAAGAATCCTTCTACGAATTTTGTCTCTTCCCCGTCCATGGAAACGTACTGATTATCAAGAAATTTCACAATTGCCTGTGCAACTGTCATACGGATTGTCTTTGTCATTGTTCTCTTCCTCCTGCTGCTTTTTTATACTCTTGCGATCATTTCGCCAAATTTTTCTTTTTCTTCTTTAATAAATGCATGTACTGCGTCCGGTCCCGGAAGGGAATCTGAACAGTTGTTGCTTCTTACCATCATGGATGCTTCTGCGGAACCAAATTCCAGACAGTCGATCACTTCCCAGCCCTGATATAATCCATATAAGAATCCGGAGCCATATCCGTCTCCTCCGCCGAATCCCTTTCTTGCTTCTACCGGGAATGGCTTGATACTGAACTTCTGTCCGTCACAGGTATATGCGGTAGACCCTTTCATTCCGTGCTTGATCACTACGATCTTAGCGTTGTATCCCTGCCATAAGCTTGCGCTTTCTTCATCTGTCATGCCTTCTTTGATCAGCTTCTCTGTCAGGTCGAATTCTTCTCTGGATCCCATGATGATATCTGCTTCTTTTGCTACAATAGAGTAGTAAATGGAAATCTCATCACTGTTCTTCCAGTTATATTCTCTGTAGTCAACATCGAAGATAACTTTTGTATCATTCTTCTTTGCCAGCATCACTGCTTTGATCGCAGCTTCTCTCGAAGGACTTTCTGCAAGTGCTGTTCCAGAGATCAGGATTGCTTTGGACTGTCTGATGTATTCTTCATCAATGTCATCTACATGTAACTGAAGGTCTGCGATGCAGTTTCTGTACATCAGGATATGGCTTTCTTTTTCTGAGAGCATCTCGGTAAATGTAAGTCCGAGCTTCTCGCCGTTTGTACATCTTGTGATGTGTGATGTGTCAATTCCCTGTTTGTCAAAATATTCTGTTACATAATCACCGAACTGATCATCGGATACTTTTCCGAGGAATCCTGCTTTTAATCCGTGTCTTGTAACACCTACTGCAATGTTCGCCGGAGATCCGCCGACGAATTTTTCAAATGTGTGTACATCCTTTAATGGTTTGAACTCTTCTTTTACCTGATCGTTGTAAGCTGGGTTGAAGTCGATTGCGACTCTTCCGAGAAGTATCAGGTCCATTGGTCTTGTCTGGTCAAATTCTACATATTTCATATCTTGCATCCTCCTGCTTTTTCCTTTTTTGCTTTTGCGTGCTTTATTGTTTTATTTGTGTGCTTTTTTGCGTGTTTCATTTGTTGACTGTATATTAGCACACGCGTTTTGAATGTGCAATAGGATTTTGAATTATTTTTTATTTCCCGCATTTTCCACAATTTATGGCGTGTGTTATTGTTGTTTTTGCACAATCACGGTTTGTATTGCACGCATTTTAGCACGCAGTGACATGGGAACGTGGGGGCCATGGGGACGTGAAAAATGGCTTTTTTAGTGTCCCCGATGGCTTTTACAGGATACTCTGACGGCTTCTCTTGCATGCTTTTGCAACAAAAAAAGCCTTGCCGTCTCCCCCCTACAAAACAGCAAAGCTTTTTCTTACTCTATCTCTTTCTTCTCCTGCAATACATTTTCTCCCACATATGTATTACATCTTTTTTTCTCAGTCACTGCCTGATACAGCCAGTTTCCTCCATATTCACAGGCAAATCCTGAAAATGCCCCGATCACCAGCGATACCACTAGCACACTCCAGTTTCCATCCGCTGCGAATGTCGTAAAACATCCCATGAATGTTCCCGGACAGAAGTCAAACCACTCGTATTTTGCAATGATGCACATCACGAATGTAATGATCCCGCACCAGATTCCAAGATTCCCGAATAACGGATTGATCTTACTAAGTGTGATGATCGTCATTCCACATAGGACGCCTGTCAGATTCGTAATCATGGTCTTTTTCACCCCGCTCATGCCATGTTTTCCACAGGCAAAGTAGGTGGTGCATCCTGCAAAGCCGGCCCAGCCGATCAGTCCGGCAATTCCTGCAAGATAAGACCAGATACCACAGAGGACTGCTGTTACAATGCTTAATGCACACAAAGAACTCATATCTTAGTATCCTGCACCGTTATCTGTATTTTTCATGATCTTTACCAGACGGCTTGTTCCAAGTCTGTCTGCTCCGAGGCTCATGAATTCTTTTGCGTCGTCGAATGAGCTGATTCCGCCTGCAGCTTTTACCTTCACACCTTCTCCGACATGATCATGCATCAGTTTTACATCTTCAAATGTTGCTCCGGCTGTAGAAAATCCTGTAGATGTCTTGATAAATTCTGCTCCGGCTTTTGTTACGATTTCACACATCTTGATCTTCTCTTCTTCTGTCAGAAGGCAAGTCTCGATGATGACTTTTAAGATCTTTCCATCGCATGCTTCGTGGATCTGACGGATCTCTTCTTCTACTTCATCGTATCTTCCGTCTTTTAAGAATCCGATGTTGATTACCATGTCGATCTCAGATGCTCCGTTAGCGATCGCATCTTTTGTCTCGAATACTTTTGTTGCTGTTGTGCTGTATCCGTTCGGGAAGCCGATAACTGTACAGATTGGAAGTTTTCCCTCTACGTATTCTACTGCCTGTTTTACGTATGCAGCCGGGATACATGCAGAAGCTGTTTCGTATTTGATTCCGTCATCAAGAATTGTCTTGATGTCTTCCCATGTAGCTGTCTGTGTTAATAATGTGTGGTCAACAATTTTTAAAACTTCACTTGTATTCATAATCTCTTGCCTTTCTTTTTTCATTCATTGTGATAGGTTTACTAATTTTCAGTTTGTCTGATTCAGTTCTTTTAGTTCAGCTTGTCCAGGATCGAATGTCCGATCGTTCCTTCCGGCATCTTAACACCGAAGTTGTCTGCGATTGTTGCTCCGATAATGGCAAATGTGTCTGCTTCCTCAAGTTCTCCTGCTTCTTTCATAGACGGAGAATACGCAAGGAACGGCACCTTTTCTCTTGTGTGGTCGGTTCCGGTATGTGTCGGATCATTTCCATGATCAGCGGTGATGATCAGAAGATCGTCTTCCTTCAGTTCGCCTAATAATTCACCGAGTTTGACATCAAATTTTTCAAGTTCCTGTGCATATCCTTTGACGTCTCTTCTGTGTCCCCACAGTGCATCGAAATCTACCAGGTTGACAAAGCAGAATCCTTCGAAATCTCTCTTTGCGATTTCGATTGTCTGCTCCATTCCGTGTACGGAACTCTTGGATTTATTTGACTCTGTGATTCCTTCTCCGTCAAAGATATCGAAGATCTTACCAACGGAAATGACATCCAGACCTGCATCTTTCAATGCATTCAACGCAGTTCTTCCATATGGCTTTAATGCGTAGTCATGACGGTTACTGGTACGTTTGAACTCGCCTTTTTTCTTGCCGACGTATGGTCTTGCAATGACACGTCCGACTTTCCACTCATCTTTCATCGTAATCTCACGGGCGATCTCACAGCAACGGTACAATTCATCCAGGCCAAATGTCTCTTCATTTCCGCAGATCTGAAGAACAGAATCCGCAGATGTGTAGACGATCATATGACCGGTTGCAATCTCTTCTTCTGCCAGTTCCTCCAGGATCTCTGTTCCGCTGGCGCTCTTATTACCGATGATCGTACGTCCGGTTCTCTTTGACAGTTCATCGATCAGTTCTTTGGGGAATCCTGTCTCTGTAAATGTCTTGAACGGAGTTGTGATGTGAAGTCCCATCATCTCCCAGTGTCCGGTCATGGTGTCTTTTCCGTTGCTTGCTTCTCTTAATTTCCCATAATAAGCCAACGGTTTTTCTACAGGTGCAATACCTGCAAGATCTTTTAAGTTCGCAATTCCAAGTTTCTGCAGATTCGGAATTTTAAACGCTTCTACATTTGCCGCAATATGTCCCAGGGTATCTGTCCCCGCATCACCATAAGAAGAGGCGTCCGGCATCTCTCCGGCGCCGAGTGAATCTATGACTACGGTAAATATTCTTTTATATTTCTTTTCGTTCATATTATACACCTTCTTAATTCTCATATGTCAAATATCTGGAACAGTAATGTATTTGCATTCCTGTTCCAGAATTCTCTATCTGCTTTCATTATATATTTTCAATTATACTTAATATCAACCTTAACATTAATCTTATAATTGATCTTATATTAGAACAGTGTGATCAGTCCTACGATCATCGCACTTAAGATACTTACGAATACACCACCGAGCATTGCTCTGAATACCAGTCTTGAAAGTGTACTCTTCTTTTCCGGGCAGAGTACAGCAATACCGGATACACAGATACCAAGGCTTGAAAGATTCGCAAATCCGCAAAGGGAAATGGAGCATACGATTCCTGTTCTGTAATCTAAGGATGATAAGATTTTTCCCAGATCCTGGAATGCAACGAACTCATTTACGATCAGTTTGTTTCCAAGGAATGCACCTTCCATCAGTACCTGATTGGTATCAAGTCCCATCAGGAAACCAAACGGTGCGAATACATAAGAGAAAATCTGCTCCAGGCTGATTCCTGCAAATCCAAGAATCATATTAATTACTGCAACGATACCGATGATACCAACCAGAGATGCAGCGATAGCAATTACCATCTGCATACCTGTTCCGGCACCTTCTGCGATGGCGTCAATCACGTTGGCGTTATTGCCCTTGTTGTCCATCTTTACGTCTGTGATAGACTGTACAGGCTCTGTCTGCGGCAGTAACATTTTTGCAACGAGGATACTTCCAACCGGTACCAGTGCGCTGGCGATCAGAAGATATTCCATCGGGATACCAAGTGCATGATATCCTCCGAGGATGGATACTGACATACTTCCCATACCGGATACCAGAATAACTAATATCTCACTGTCTGTCAGGTTTCCGATATATTTACTGACCAGAATCGGGCTGTCCGTCTGACCTAAGAACATGTTGGCAACTGCAACGAAGCTTTCTACTTCTGTCGTCCCCATCAGTTTTCCAACTGCTTTACCGATCCATTTTACTACGAATCCAAGCACTCCAAGGTAATAAAGCAAGCTTACCAGTGCAGATACGAAGATAATGTTACCAAGTGTCTGTACGATAAAGATACTTCCTGTCGGAGCACTGCTGTCTGCAAGGCTTCCGAATACAAATGACAGACCATTCTGTCCGCAGTTGATAACTGCTGTTACACCGTCCGATATGGCAGACACAACCATCTTGCCAACCGGGACTTTTACAAGTAAGATCGCAATGACAAACTGTGCAATGATTGCTTTTCCTACTGCTTTCCAGCGGATATTCTTACGATCCCAGGAAATCAGAAAGATCAGTCCGATTACAACCACAATCCCCAATAAATTTAAAAAGACTTTCATCTCGTTCCTCCGTTCTGATCTTATTTCTCGCGGTCTGCTTTGATCAGTTTTCTGATTGCTTCTACAGCAACTGTGATAGCTGCTTCTGTATCATGTACGATTGGATTTTCCATTCCAAGTGCATTTCTTTCCTGATTTCCTACTACAAGGAAGTTAGATCCGCAACGTACTCTTAAATGGCTTGCAGCGATGAAAAGTGCTGCTGACTCCATCTCAGAAGCTTTGCATCCCATACGTTTCCATGCTTCCCATTTATTAAGCAGTTCATAGCTTACCGGCATTCTCTCCGGCTCATGCTGTCCGTAGAATGCATCTTTACACTGTACCACACCTGCATGGTATGTATGTCCAAGTTCTTTTGCTGCTGCAACCAGTGCATTTGTTACATCAAGGTCTGCAACTGCCGGATACTCGATCGGTGCATACTCTCTACTTGTTCCTTCCATACGGATTGCTCCTGTTGCAACTACGATATCTCCACCTTTGACATCCAGTTCAATTCCTCCGCATGTTCCGACACGGATAAATGTATCTGCTCCGCAAAGTGTCAGTTCTTCCAGTGCGATAGATGCTGACGGTCCGCCGATACCTGTTGATGTTACACTTACTTTTTCTCCATCTAAGTAACCTGTGTAAGTGATGTACTCTCTGCTGTCTGCAATCAGTTTTGCATCGTCAAAATGTTTTGCGATCTTTGCACATCTCTTTGGATCACCAGGCATGATAACGTAACGTCCAACATCTCCCGGTCTGATCTGTAAATGATACTGTAATCCTTCTTCTCCTGAATAATTCTGCATGATATTCATCCTCCTGAAAATAAAATGTTAAATATTGTTTTATACATGTCTACTACTTGTCTCGCTGTTGTCTATTCTATATCTATACTTGTATATTTGCAACACGCAATATTTTACAAATATCCTTGTCTGTTTTTGTGCATCTTTTACAATGTCTGGTTGTGTAAATTAGACAAGTCGGAAATAACATTGACTTTTGCCATATTTGCTTTTATTATTTTAACAGGGTTTGAATCGGATTATACATGCTCATAATATATAAATAG
>NZ_JAMOYX010000002.1:0-111318 GCF_023669465.1 Dorea sp. MB18-49 | reverse complement strand
TCATTCTTTAAAAGTAAATCTAACCATTCAAAGAAATCTTTGTTGTTTTTATTCGATTTTAACCTATCAAGCAATCCCATACTTCGACCTCCGAAAACTGGAATTTGTAAATATCATTTTACATTTTTATATGAAATCATAATATGACTTGGTGCAAATAATACTGATGCAATAATCAATAGCACTGACCTACTCATAATCCCACTAAATAAGAACAACATTGAAGGAATAATAGAAAGTGCTAATGCTCTGAAAACGCTGTTTTTCTTAAAACATATAATCCAAATAGCACAATAAAGCATTACCAATATGGTATCTACAATCAGATATAGTGCAAATGCTTCGTCAGACCACCACCCGAACCAAGTTCCCGGAATATTGATTATCATGAATCCGAAACAACCCAATCTCCCTACTTGTTCTGTGACCTCAACATATTTATTGTTCCACTTATTATCAAATCCATCTTTGCACTTAATCGCAAATACAACATTGGGTATCATAATGACTGCAATAAAAATCAGCCCAAAAACATTAAACCATTCCATATTATCTACCATCACAAACTTCGATTTTCTCAATTCTCCAAACTTGATGTTATTACTTTCTGCATAGTGTGTTTCCTAAAATGATAATTACCACGACATCAACCAAAATAATCCCCAATGCAATATATATAAAAAATGCAGGCAAAATATTTTCAAACAAGCTCATAGTTAATGCAAGAATTGCTATAATAGACATTCCAATTCCCATTGTTCTGCATAACTTCTTTTCATCATATTTTTCCTTTTCTTCTCTTGAAGCTGTATTATATCCAGAAATGAACCAGCTTCCATGTCCAGAAAGTAAAATAATAGAAAGTACAGCAAATATCACAAAGACAATCCACACTATCCAATCAGAGCCTGTTGCTAAATCTGCTAATTTCATTTACATACTCCTCCTTACATTTCATTTTCTTAATTCTATAAACTGGAATTTATATAATTATCTCTCTAACTTTCCCCATTTTATAGGCTTTCCCGCCTGTCCATTAGTGAAATGATATGTAGTTTCCCTTATTTTTGCCCTTATGAGATAATCACAAGGGAAATAAGGGAAATTTTTTAGTCATTGCCTACCACTTTATCAAGAAGCCGAACCGATTTTCGTTTCGCATCTCTTGTGGAGTGAGCATAGACGTTCATTGTGGTACTGACATCTGAGTGTCCTAACAATTCCTGCACATCTTTTGGGGCAGCTCCATTTGCTAAAAGGTTGCTTGCATAGGTGTGACGTAACTGGTGGAAATGAAAGCCTTCAAATCCCTCTAATGTTTTTGCTACCTTTCTGCATACCGTTCCCAAAGTAGTCGGAAGTTCCAGACAGCCATCAGGTCTTAAGCAGACGAAAGAAATTTCTTTATAATCTGCCGGGACTTCCTCTGTTCTGTCTAAGCAATAATACTCGTAGTACACTCTGTTTTTCTCTTTGACCTCTTTGTAGTAGTTCGTGTGATAAAGTTCTCCATACTGCATTCGATTTTTTAACTGCTCTTTCCGGGCATTACGGAAAATCTCTACCAGCGTATCTCCAAAATCAACAATCCTCACTTTTTTCCGCTTGGTTGGTCCGATGATATATTTGCGTTTTGAGCCATCATATCGGATGCTGCGTCTTATGGTAAGGCATTGTTCTTCCAGATTTACGTCCTGCCATGCCAAACCACAGGCTTCTCCAATACGAAGCCCGGCATAATAGGCTATCTGGATTGGAAGTATTGCGGCTGGGTTCTTTTTTTGAAGATACGTAAGCAGTCTTTCATAATCTTCTCGTGAAATTGGTTGGATATTTCCGTCCATGTCCTCATCCGAAAACAAATCAACTTCGTCCGTCTGATACCGCAGTTTAATATACTGCATGGGATTGAACGTAATATACTGTTTTGGAAATACTGCAAAGCGGAAGGACTGCTGCATGACTGCGGAAAAAGAATGGATGTAATCTTTGCTGTAACCCTTTTTCTCTTTTCCATCGGGATGAACTCCCCCAAAGGAAAGCAAATCAAAGAAGGATTGCAAATGCTCAGAGGTTACATTTTTTAATTTCCGTTCTGCCAATGGGTGTTTCTTGATATTTCGGATTGTTCCGAGGTAATTCTCCACAGTACCATTGCTGAGCGTACCTGTTTTTAATTCCTCCTCTGCCCACACATCCAGAAGTTGTCCGACTGTGAGATTTTCCGCTTTGGCAACAAATTTCTTTTTTTCATAATCATCCATTGCCTGACGGAGCAGCTTTTCAGTTTCACTTTTGCTTTCTGTTCCAACGCATTCTTTTTGAACAAGATTGCCGCTTGCGTCCTCTACATAGAAGCGGTAGTACCATTTCTTTCCTTTTTTTCTTACAGATCCTTTTGCCATAATCGTATATCTCCTTTCGATATTAGACAATCGGAACTGATGAAATGCTTCGTGCGTGTAAGTATATCATAACTCCGGTTGTCTTACTATACCGATTCGGAATCTTCATATAAGACTTCTGATAAAAGATTTGCAAGCCTTTGTTCTGCTGTTTTTGGTTTCTTGGAATAGAGCCTTACAACGTCTGCCATCTCATTAAGAGCATTGATGGTAGGAGTGATTTCCCTTAAGAACATAATCTCATTATATTCCTCATTCGATTCAAACCCTATTGTTTTGGCAATATCCGTCTGACCAGCATTCCCCTTGAAATTTTTGCAGGCGAACTGGAAGGAATCCAAAAACAGACCATATTGTTTTAACATCAGCAGTAATAAATCTTTTGAAAAAGCATCTTCTTCTTTGGTAAGGGCAAGCGGTAACTGTTCCAGAATATCTCCCATCGCATCACGAATCTGTAACTCTCTCTTATCCGTAATGTCGGTTTCATATTCATCTGTTTCCCCTTTGAGCCATTCCACAGATACATGGAGTGCTTCCGAAAGACCTTCCAGCACCATTTTTTTCGTATTGTCAATCGAACCATTCTCATAACGCAGGATTGTAGAAGCGGTAACCCCCATCTTTTCTGCGACATAAGGCTGTGTCAGATTCAATTCCAGACGGCGCTGTTTTACTCTGCTGCCTATCAGCTTGCGTAGTTCTTTATCTTTCATGCTGACTGCCTCCTTTTTCGGTATGTATGAATTATAGCATTGTTTTTCTAAAATTGCAATATGCAACATAAAGTTTGTTTTTGATATTTCGTAACGCTTGACAAAAAGATATGAAAAGGATATACTTACATCACAAGAATTGCATAATGCAATTTATAAGGAGGTGATTATATGACGCAAAGAAAAATTGCATTATCCATCGAAGAAGCTGCTGACTATACGGGAATCGGCAGAAATACCTTAAGACAGCTTGTAGAATGGAAGAAACTTCCAGTATTAAAGGTTGGTCGCAAAGTCCTGATTAAAACCGATATTCTGGAAATGTTTATGGAAGCTAATGAAGGTCGTGATTTGAGGGATAGAGGAAATGTAAAAGCCGTAACAAGAACTGCGGCAAATTAAAAAGGCGGCTTCCGAAGAAACCGCCAAAGGTTCTATCAGACCGAAGCCATGATATACCTACACGCAAGAAGATTATACCATGTGCTTCTTCTGATACGCAACCGAGAACTTATGTTTGTGAAGGAAAGGAGAATGTAAGAATGGCAAAATCAACAAAAAGTTATGAAGAACGAATGCTTGAAATGGAAAAGAAGGAACAGGAAAGCCTTGAAAAAGCAAAACGATATGCAGCACAGAAGAAAGAACTTCTAAAACGAAAGAAAGCCGAAGAAAGTAAAAAACGAACCCATAGGCTCTGTCAGGTTGGCGGTGCGGTGGAATCCGTTCTTGGTGCGACTATTGAGGAGGAAGACATCCCAAAGCTGATTGGTTTTCTGAAAAAGCAGGAAGCCAATGGGAAATTTTTCTCAAAGGCAATGCAGAAAGAAACAAATACCGATATGGAGGAAGTGTAATGGCGGATGGGATGAGTTTTTCATTCCCTTCATTGCTTTTTCATGAAGGGCGCACTTATGGACAACCAGAGGTCGTCCCAATAAGTTTGCCACAAGTGGCAACCGGTCTGCGCTCACGCTTGCCGGGCTCGTTCCGTCGGCGGGGCTTTCAGCCAGACCTGCTCATGCCACAGGAGGCACTCTTCGCCAGAGAGGCGCATTCCATGCAGGCTGCTATGCGCAGGGCACTCTTACGCAGAGGGCGTTCTGGCAATGCTGCTTTTTCTAAAATCGAAAGCAATGTTGCCGGAAATCTATACCGGATGTGCAGAAAGGAGGAATCCAGATATGGCGATTTTTCATTACACAATCAAAATAGTCGGACGAAGTAAAGGGAAATCTGTTATCTCCGCTTCCGCATATCTCAATGGGGATGTGATGAAAAACGAGGAAACCGGGAGAATCAGTTATTACACTTCTAAAAAAGAAGTGGTCTACACCAGTCTGATGATGTGTGAAAACGCACCTCCTGAATGGCAGATAGTACCAGAAGAAAATATAAAACGCTTTCAAAAATCTGTCCGCTACAAAAGGTCAGAAGATAAAGAAGCTGCTTTAGAAAAATTCAAAATCACATTTCAGAAACAGAGGTTATGGAATGAGGTATTGAAGATTGAAAAAAATGCAGATGCCCAACTTGGCAGGTCATTTGAATTTGCCCTCCCCAAAGAATGGAGCAGACAGGAACAAATTCAATATACAACCGACTATATCCAAAAAACTTTTGTAGATAGAGGAATGTGCGCTGATTGGAGTATCCACGACAAAGGGGATGGCAACCCCCATGTCCATCTGCTTCTAACTATGCGTCCTTTTAACCCGGATCATTCTTGGGGAAAGAAAGAAGTCAAGGATTGGGATTTTGTCAGAGATAAAAACGGAAATATCGTGATTGATGAATCCCATCCGAACTGGTGGCAGGATAAGAAAAACCCTGACCGTCATGGAATCCGTATCCCTGTATTAGACGAAAACGGAATTCAGAAGATTGGAGCAAGAAACCGCCTGCAATGGAAACGGGTGCTGACCGATGCTACTGGATGGAACAATCCAAAAAATTGTGAACTGTGGCGGAGTGAATGGGCAAAGGTATGTAATGAACATCTGCCTTTGCATAATCAAGTTGATCATCGTTCTTATGAAAAGCAGGGAAAACTCCAGATTCCTACCATCCATGAAGGAGCTGACGCAAGAAAGATTGAACAAAAGTTTTTTGCCGGGCAGGAAATAAAAGGCTCGTGGAAAGTAGCGGAAAATCAAATCATAAAACAACAAAACACGTTATTGCAAAAGATACTAAACACCTTTGGGAAAGTATCGGGTGCATTATCATTATGGAAGGAGCGATTAAATGACATTAGAAGAAAGCCGGGAAATTATACCCTTAATGGAATCCATGATTGGTCAAATCGAAGAACAGCAGAACCTAATGGCAGAAATGATTCTGGAAATGCAGAACCGGGACACTCAACTCTCTCTTATGCAAAAACAGAATCAGAAATTACAAAAATTAAACAACGAGTTATCCGAGCTGCTCAACATTTTGCCAAATACCGAGGAACTGCTTTCCAAGATGGAAGAACAGAAAACGAAGATAGAGCTTTTGGAAAACGAAAATCAGCAATGGCAGAAATTGGCACAGAAGCTGAACAGCGAAAACAGTTTATTACTGAAACAGAACACCGAATTGCTGAACTGGAACAGCAGATAGAGAAAGGACGTGATATAGATGAACGAATCCAGAGAATCAAAGAACGCCGAACAGTTGGAAGAACTTCTGCTCTTGACCGAGGAGATACAAGAAGAACTAGAACAGAAAGAACAGCTTATCGTGGAACTGAAGACGCAGCTCAGCGAATCTCTGACCTTGAACGAGAAATTAAACAAAGAGAACAGAGCCGGGAATATTCAAGCATTAAAGAACGACTTGAAGCTGGCAGACAGAGCATTGCGGATCGAGAAAGAGAAGTTGCGAAGCGCAAACGTCATGATAGAGGAATGTCAAGATAAAATATGCTATTTAACACAGGAACGGGATTATGCCCGGACACATCAGAAAATCGTAGAAATACCGGTAGAAAAGCCGGTACTCTATGAAAAATGTGAAGCCTGTAACCGGACAGCCTATCAGAATGCAAAAGCAAAATACGAAACACAAAAAGAGCGACTTGCAGGACAGTATAAAGCAAAAACGGTAATGTTCCAAACAACCTTGTTCCTTCTTGCATGGTATTCGTTGACAACCACTCTTTTTCAGGCAGTACAGTCAGATATGTTCCTTGTCGATTGTAAATCATTCTTCAATGATTTAGCATCATTCATACAAACCTTTGTCGGATGGACGATTGATGCCGGGCATTCTGCGGCACAGATTAGTACAAAAATTCCAAATGCTTTTATAGCCGGAATGGTATATTGGTTATTGCTAATATTGATTGTAGGAATATGTATGGCAGGAACAGGGATGCTGGCGATACTGATAGAAATAAAGGTTATAGAATTATATAAGAAAAACTGTTGGGATGTTATTACTCTACTAATGATACTGACAAGTGTTGCTATTGTCATTTATTTTGGAGAATCAATCAAAAAAGTACTGTCAGTAAATCTTCTATTGCTTTTCGTACTTTCGCAGGGCGCATATGTTGGAATTAGATGTTATCTTAAAGTTTGGTTAGAAAAAAGACCATATTAGTATTTTCAACTTACTGTATAGACAGTAAAATTACTCCATACCAGCCTAGTGAAAATTTACTGTATGAAAAGAAGTATTACAGAGAAAAAAGGCTGTAAAAACAGGAACAGCCAGCCCGAAAGAATTTACGGACTGGCTGTATCAGCAGAGTAATGTAATTGTGGAGCTGACCGAGATATGAAAAGCTTTCTATCATCAATTTCGCATTATTGCAATAACAGATTGCTTCTTCCATGAATGAATAAGCAATATTGTCATCAAACTTTCAAGCATAAACATAGCAACAGCAAAAAGAGTAAAAGCAACAACCGGAAATACAAATCCCGTAGACATGCCTGCATTTTTCAAAAATATACCGATTGCATATCCGCCGGGGATTCCAACAACAGCAGTTATAAGCAATGCAATCAAAGTAGTAAAAAGACCTTCCATCATAAATGCTTGCTTCAACTGCTTATTTGTCATACCAATAGATTTTAGTGTGCCCATTTCCTGTTTCTGTGATAAAAGATTTGTCACAGTAAGATTGATTTGATTGATGACCGCAAATATCCACAAGATGGCTGCAATCGCATAAGCTAATGTAAAACCTGCACGATTGTCTGATTGGTGTTCTACAATAAAATCTTGAAGGGTTTGTAAGCGAACATCCCTATTGTCAGAAACGAGTAATTTGAGTTCTTGCTCGATTATCTCCTGATATTCAGCTTCTGCTTGTATTTCGATTGCGTATGTACAGTCATAACCTGCAAGTTCTTTGAGCATATTTTCCGGCATTCTGAAAATATAGCCACCCATTCCATCATTGCTGGAAGTGATTGCACCAATTTTGAATGCTTTTGTTATTGTTTTACCACTATGATTTTTGAAATTAAAGGTCACAGTATCCCCAATTTGAGGTTTCCAATGGTAAACATCATAAATACGTTCGGGATCACTTACAACTAATTCTGTATCATCAGTAATATTTCCAGACAAAACCGCTGCATTTAGCGACGCCAAATCCTTTTCATTATAGCCGAGCATCAAGGTGCTATCTGAAATATCATTGTCTGTTGAGAAATCAACTGGTACGGTAGCATAAGTAAATATATTGCTAACTCCCTCTATATCTCCAACACGCTTTACATAATCAGAAAAATATTCTTTCTGCAAGAGAGCATCCAAATTTTCACTTTCGTTTTCTAAATCAATGCTGATTTTGAAATCTCCGTACTTCATATCCCAATAACGAGCCATACTCTCGGCATTAAAAGAACTCTGATAACTTGCTGCAAGGAAAAATATAACTCCGCACAGTCCCAATGATAAAATGGTCAATAGAGATTTTTTTCTGTTTCTGGAAAAGCTGATTTTCGCTAAATATACAGGCGTAATACGATGTCTTTTGTGAGTGCGGTAATTTACAATTCCCACTGGATTTTTCAGGGCGGAAATTGGAGAAGTATTCGCTGCAATTTTTGCTGGTTTACGAACACTAATATAAACAAGCAGTATTCCAAAAAGGCATGCGCCACATAGAGAAACAATAAATGCAAATACTGACCAGCCTTTTGATTGCAGACAATAGCTGATGATCGTTCCCATGATACTACCAATTAAAATCCCCGGAACTGCAAGCATATAACCCTGTTTAAGAACTATTTTATAAATTTGCTTTTTACTTGCCCCTATTGTCCGAAGCTGTCCGAACTCAGCAACTTTTTGTCCAACCGAAATATAGAAAATGCTGTAAATTACAAGTGCGGCAGCTAAAAACAAAATGGCAGCAACTACACCATATACCGCATAATTACTGAAGGACAAAGTTGTATTTACATAATCATAGTAACTGCTGACTGTCCAATTATTCAGTCCAGTCTCCTCTGAAATTTGAGATAATATTTCTGTTGCTTCGTCTTTTGTAAGGGTATCTGCATTTTCAAGCCAAACATATCCATTAAGCAGGTTATTTCCACGTAATTCCCGGCATTTTTCAAGTGAAACAAAAACAGGATAAGCGGTAGAAGTTTTATCATGATAAATACCAACAATAGTATAATTCTTCAAAGTACCATCCAGATTCAACTGAACTATGGCGTTGATTTCCGGAGACTTATTTTCACTGGCAAAAAAGGCATCTGTAACAGCAATTTCACTTGCTTTCTCTGGATATTTTCCGTCAAAGGCAGGAATCAAACTAAGCATGTCATCATCATAATAAATCAGAGACAGTTCTTTAGAATTTTCTTTCACTGTTTTGATATTACAGGAAAGTCCTACACTTTTTACTTCTTCGTTTGCTAACAACTTTTCTTTACTGTCCTGCGTAATGTCAAAGAAAATCCCTTGATGTAATCCTTCGATTTCTTTCTGATTTTGATAAATGATATTTTGCACTGTGAGCAACGACATCATTATCATAGCAACGGCTACAATAATTGCCGAAAGGCAAAATAAGTTTTTCTTCTTATCAAAACGCACACTTTTTCGTGCTAATTTTTTAATTACTGCACTGGTATCATTTTCAAAAGGATAATTCATAATTCCCACCTCCTTTAGCCAACAATTTTACCATCTTCAATCCGTACAATGCGGTCTGCGAGTTGAGCGATCTCGTTGTTGTGAGTAATCATTACAATGGTCTGATTAAATTCTCCGCTGGTATGCTTCAAAAGCCCTAACACATCTGCACTGGTCTTGCTATCAAGATTTCCGGTCGGTTCATCAGCAAGGATAATCGCAGGCTTCGTAATTAAAGCTCGTGCAATCGCTACACGTTGCTGTTGACCGCCTGAAAGATTGTTCGGCATATTTTCCAGTTTATCTTCTAAAGCCAACATATACACAACTTCGTCCATAAATTTCTGGTCTACTGTATCGCCATCCAGTTCCACAGGCAGGACGATATTTTCATATACATTCAAAATCGGAACCAGATTATAATTTTGGAAGATAAATCCGATGTTACGACGGCGGAAAATTGTCAATTCATCATCATTCTTTTTTGCGAGTTCTTCTCCCCGTACAATCACGCTGCCGGAAGTGGGGGTATCAAGTCCTCCCATCATGTGAAGCAATGTAGACTTACCGCTGCCGGAAGTTCCAACTACGGCAACAAATTCTCCCTGTTCCACAGTAAAATTTACACCATTAAGGGCACGAGTAATATTTGGTTCTGTGCCGTAATACTTCTTTAAGTCGATTGTTTGTAAAATGCTCATATTCAAATGCTCCTTTCAAGGCTTTCTATCTGTTGATAAAGCCATTGTAAACCACAAATGTTACACAAATGTCCGAGATAGAAAAAATTTTTATCGAAAATCAGAGTGAAATGTTACAACGCTCGGACATTTCAAAAAAAGTGGTTATATCTTACCTTACAGGAAGCATAATAGAAAATTCTGAGCCTTGCCTCAGCTCTGAAACAACCTTGATATAGCCCCCTTGCCTTGTTACAATCTCACGAGCCAAATACAAACCTATTCCCACACCCTGTTGATCGTGTACTTCTTCCTCACGATAGAAGCGCCGGAAGATGGCAGCCTGATTGCTTTCTGAAATGCCCTTGCCGGTGTCGGTCACTTTGACCTCTACGTACATTTCCCACTGAACCACTGATACAGAAATCTTTCCACCTGACGGAGTGTATTTTACTGCATTGTCCAGCAGATTGAAAAGGGCTTCGCTTGTCCACTTGCTGTCATGGGAGATTATCAAATTTTCCGGGCAATCCACGGATACAGCAATTTCTTTTTTCTCTGCGGCATATACAATACTGCTCATGGCTTGTGCAAGCGTATGGAATAAGCTGCTGTCTTTCTTTTCTAATCGTATTGCTCCGGTTTCCAACCGGGACGTTTTAACCAGTGCTTGGAACAGAAAATCCAGTTTATCAGTCTGACTACGTATGCCTTGTAAAAAGTCCATCCGTTCTTCTTCTGAAACAGGCTTTGTTAAAAGTGTGTCCGTTACCATTTGCAAATTGCTGACAGGCGTTTTAACTTGATGTGAAATATCAGAAATCAGCATTTGAAGCTCCTGTCGTTCCATGTCTACCTTGTGCCGGTTTTTCTGCATAATCTCATACAACCGAATTAAGCGGTGGTTGATACGGGCAAAAAGAGTTTCACTATCATTTGACTTTTGTAATTCCTCGTTTCCATCAATCATGTTGTCCAGCGTCCGGCACAAATTAGAAGTAAAATGAGAAAGGCGTTTTCCAAAAATCAGCACCAATAGCCAAATCCAGAAAAACGCACAGAGTGTCAATGTTCCACCCACTATAAAAATTCGTATATCCTGCATTATACCGCCGAAAATACCGGTAATTACCAGCATAGAGAAAACCATGCCAGCACTAACCAGTCTACAAATTTTCTTAGCAGAAAGGTTATTCAGATTCATTTCTTTTCGCCTCCTGTCCATTGATACCCCATACCATAAACCGTTTTGATATATGTGTCGCCATCCGCTTCAATCTTACTGCGAATACGGCTGATAGAAGTAGTAAGGGTATGTTCATCTACATATTTTTCATCAACATCCCACAGTTTTTCTAAAAATTGTTGGCGAGTAAGTACCTGCTTCGGATTTTTAAGAAATAGGTTCAACATTTTATATTCCATCGCAGAAAGTGCTAATGGTTTCCCGTTCAAACTTGCAAATTGTTCCGAAAAATCCAGAAACAAGCTACCATCCTCGTAAATATCCTTAGCTGGTTTGTGATGCTCCAACATAGCGAACATGGCTTTGATTTTTCGCTGCAAAGCACTAATCGAAAAAGGTTTCGTGATATAATCCACTGCACCAGCTTCATATCCCCGTATCTGATTGCTTTCCTGATCGTTGGCAGTTAGAAATATAACTACTGTATCAGGATGCTCTGGCTTGATAAGACGGCATAGGTCATAACCATTTCCGTCTGGTAAATTTATATCCAGCAATACCAAATCAAAAATGTTTGTTTTTAATGATTCAGCGGCTGTCCTTGCATTCAGAACAGAAGTTATTGTGTAACCGTCCAATTCCAAATTATAAGTAAGCGTTTTATTCAAAAGATTATCATCTTCGACAATTAAAATATGCTTCATATTATCACTTCCTTTTCTTTTTGCAGATAGTATAACAGGCAAATGTCCGAGAATTGTTACAAGGACAAATATATTTTTCATTTTACAGCTTTTTTCTGTGTACTGCAATTTTATAAAAGAAAGGACAGCAGTGTCAAATTGCTGTCCTTTCTTTTATCATAGCTGGTAGTGTATAAGCGTGGGTTCATCATATCGGGTGTGGTATCTTTAACTACAGGAAACTCCCTACAACACTATCTCACTTCTTGCTTAATAAAGTTCTAATGAATCTTCTGTATCCACCCACATCTGTAAATTGCCATCAAGATATAATCTTGCATATTCCAAAGGCTCATCCACAGCCAATGAAGTAAGCGCACATTCTGATCCATATGTGGTTTTTAAATTTTTTTCAGCTTCCCAGCAATCAATGCGAAGCATATATCCAGCACTTGTGTAAACATCAATACTATCGTGGTTTATATTATATTCTGCATAAATTGTTCTCATCGTATCTTATCTCCATTTTCTTTTGATAATCAGTTACAGAGTTAAATATCGAAAACATTTCAATCAGTTCACCATGTCGTTATTGTTATATGTTATATTGTGTTATGAAATTTTCTTTCCCTTAATTTTTCCCATATTAAGGTTCATGAAAAGCAATGGGAAAATGTAACACAAGGGAAAGAGTAAGGGAAAGTTCACTTGCTACAAACTTAGTATTTTCAAGGGTTTGCGAAGAATTTGATAATCAAATATAACAGTTATTAAATTTCCTAAAATATGTGAAATATCAACTGAAATTTTACGATTTTTTGTTTTTCAAAAAGTCAATAGTTCTTTTCACGATAAATACGATACATATCAAACCTACAATCCCACAAACAATAGAGTCCTTTAAGTCTGCAAATCCTCCTGTGTACTGCATTGCATAATAATAACCCGTCCATATCAGTATCAATACGAACACACTAATACTTAACCAATAAGACTTTTTCTTCATCTAATTTTCCTCACATTGAACTTCCGATTTGCTTGTTCCATAAAATTCATTTTATTCGCCTTCAAACTTGCTGGCGGCGAACAGCATTTTATGCTGTTTGCAGACGGCAAGTCCACAAGGGATAGCCGCATAAGCGGCGCAAGGGAGTGTAGCTCCCTTGACGGAACGAAGTGACGAAACATTCTCGGTCGGGCAGTTTTTTCTGCTGACTGGGAATGAAGCTCCGCAGGACGCACATACTCCCGATAGGAGAGTATAGAAGTGCGCCCTTTAGTTCCTAAAGGGATTTTTCCTTAATACTTTTTCATCAGCTTATTAAAAATGACAATTCCTGCGATAACTTGAAACAGTAAATATCCGCTGAGATAGAGTACAATCATGCGAGCATTATCAATGACTTCCAATGCTCCGAGAATACCGAAAACCAAAATGGAGAAACAAACAACCAGCAGTCCTAAGCTGTAAGTATATCTTCCGGCTCTATCTCTGATTTTTGTTTTCAACTCGTCATGCTGTTCAATTCGTTCGTTCTCCAAACGCTCTTCGTATCGCTCTTTATTTTTGGGGGAACTCCAATAAAAATATTTGCATATCATCATAATTCCGGGGAAGATACCTGCGCCCGCAAAGCCCCATAAAATGCCCTCTAACTTTGTTTCAATCAACAGCGCAACAATCAAACAAGCCACGCCGAAAAGCACATATAGTATCCCGGTTATCAAATTACTCTTTTTCATTTTCTGCACCTCTTTCATAGATAAAGATTTCTTCAATTCGTTTGCCAAAAAAGTCTGAAATTGCAAAAGCTAATTCCAATGATGGATTATACTTTCCTGTTTCGATTGAACTAATGGTTTGCCTTGAAACACGAAGCATTTTTGCAAAATCATCCTGATTTAGTCCTCGCTCCTTTCGTAATTGCTCAACTTTATTCTTCAAAAAAACGCCTCCTTGCATGACAAGTTTCCTTTACAATCTTACTATAGCATGACACGCTCATCTTGTCAAGTTTCCTTTACAATATTTACTTCTTTATCATGGGAAAATACCGATTTGTCTTTATCATCATACTACCACACCCAAAAACTTTTGTACATTTTTCACGTAAAAAACCCCTCACACCATAATTGATGTAAGGGGTTTTCTATATAAGCTAATTAACGTTCTATGTTAGTCACCTACAGTGTACTATTTCTGGTTAAGCCCAATCGTCATTATCCGTATTGAATGAAAATGTGCCAACTAATTCAATAGACCATTTATTATCTGTATCTTCATATAAATTAAAGATAATCGCTTTTATTTCACTACTCAATTCATTCTTTAAAAGTAAATCTAACCATTCAAAGAAATCTTTGTTGTTTTTATTCGATTTTAACCTATCAAGCAATCCCATACTTCGACCTCCGAAAACTTGAATTTATCTTGCAATTAGAAACCATTTATCTTGTATATGGTTCGGTGTCTTTTCCATCATATACAAATGCTTTTATATCCGTATTTTCATCAACCTCAGCATGAATACCTACCGTGTATTCTTTATCTGTAACATTCTGAAAAGAATAGCAACCACCAGCAGGAATACTGTCAGATACAAGTTCCTGTTTTCCTTCACAGAGCAGATGTACAGTAATGTCAAAATCGTTTCTGTTCTGGACTGTCAACACGCCTGTATTAGACAAAATTTTTGCGTCAGAATATGTAATTACATAGGAATCAGGCGTTGATTTTTCCGCACAGACCACAGAACACTCCCACTTTGTCTTTGCTTTTCGATAGGCTTCCGAAGACTTATATGTTGAAAATATAATCATTGTACTTATAGCAAGAATGCCAATGATGACAAACGCTATTGTTACTTTTTTCTTCACAACCATCACCTCCACACACAAATTCCTATTTATCTTTATCATCATACTACCATATCTAAGAACTTTTGTACATTTTTCACGTAAAAAACCCCTCACACCATAATTGATGTAAGGGGTTTTCTATATAAGCTAATTAACGTTCTATGTTAGTCACCTACAGTGTACTATTTCTGGTTAATTGCTGCCTGTGCTGCTGCAAGACGAGCGATTGGTACACGGAATGGTGAGCAAGATACATAGTCAAGACCGATCTTGTTGCAGAATTCAACTGAAGATGGATCTCCACCGTGCTCTCCACAGATACCAACGTGAAGGCTTGGGTTAACTGGCTTACCTAATTCGATAGCCATTTCCATTAATTTACCAACACCTGTCTGGTCAAGCTTAGCAAATGGATCGTTCTCGAAGATCTTAGCATCATAGTAAGCGTCTAAGAACTTACCAGCATCGTCACGAGAGAATCCGTATGTCATCTGTGTTAAGTCGTTTGTACCGAAGCAGAAGAAGTCAGCTTCTGAAGCGATCTGATCAGCTGTAAGAGCTGCTCTTGGGATCTCGATCATTGTTCCAACTTCGTACTCAAGATCGCTGTTTGCTGCTGCAATCTCAGCGTCTGCTGTCTCTACTACGAATTTCTTAACATATTTAAGCTCTTTGATGTCTCCAACAAGTGGGATCATGATCTCTGGTTTTACGTTCCAGTCTGGGTGAGCTTTCTTTACATTGATTGCTGCACGGATAACAGCGCTTGTCTGCATCTTAGCAATCTCTGGATATGTTACTGCAAGACGGCATCCACGGTGTCCCATCATTGGGTTGAACTCATGAAGGCTGTCGATGATTGTCTTGATCTGCTCAACAGTTTTACCCTGAGCGTCAGCAAGTTTCTTAATGTCTTCCTCTTCTGTAGGAACGAACTCATGAAGCGGTGGATCAAGGAAACGAATAGTAACCGGGTTACCTTCCAGTGCTTCATACAGTTTTTCGAAGTCTCCCTGCTGTTCTGGAAGAATCTTAGCAAGTGCTGCTTCTCTTTCTTCTTCTGTCTCAGAGCAGATCATTTCACGGAATGCATCGATTCTGTTTCCTTCGAAGAACATATGCTCTGTACGGCAAAGTCCGATACCTTCTGCACCAAGTTCGCGTGCTTTTACAGCATCGTGTGGTGTATCAGCGTTTGTACGAACTTTCATTGTTCTGTATTTGTCAGCCCATCCCATAATTCTTCCGAATTCACCAGCGATTGTTGCATCAACTGTTGGGATGATACCATCATAGATATTACCTGTAGAACCATCAAGTGAGATGCAGTCTCCTTCATGATATTCTTTTCCGGCAAGTGTAAATTTCTTATTAGCTTCGTCCATTGCGATGTCACCGCAACCAGATACACAGCATGTACCCATACCACGAGCAACTACGGCTGCGTGAGATGTCATACCACCACGAACTGTCAGGATACCCTGTGCAGACTTCATACCTGTGATATCTTCTGGTGATGTCTCAAGACGTACAAGAACAACTTTTTCTCCTCTTTCAGCCCATTCTACAGCATCGTCAGCTGTGAATACGATCTTACCGCAAGCAGCTCCCGGAGATGCTCCAAGTGCTTTTGCAAGTGGTGTAGCCTCTTTCAGGGCTTTTGCATCGAACTGTGGGTGAAGCAGAGAGTCAAGGTTACGAGGGTCGATCATTGCAACAGCCTCTTCCTCTGTTCTCATTCCTTCATCAACAAGATCACAAGCGATTTTCAGAGCAGCTTTTGCTGTTCTCTTACCATTACGTGTCTGTAACATGTACAGTTTACCATGCTCTACAGTAAACTCCATATCCTGCATATCTCTATAGTGTTTTTCAAGAGTTTCACAAACCTGTTTGAACTGTACGAATGCTTCTGGGAATTTCTCTTCCATTTCTGAAATGTGCATTGGTGTACGAACACCGGCAACTACGTCTTCTCCCTGTGCATTTGTAAGGAATTCTCCGAACAGACCGTTCTCTCCTGTAGCTGGGTCACGAGTAAACGCAACACCTGTACCACAGTCATCTCCCATGTTACCAAATGCCATCATCTGTACGTTAACAGCTGTTCCCCATGAATATGGGATATCATTGTCACGACGATATACGTTAGCTCTTGGGTTGTCCCATGAACGGAATACAGCTTTTACTGCTTCCATTAACTGTTCCTTCGGATCAGATGGGAAATCAGAACCAATCTTCTCTTTGTATTCAGCCTTGAACTGGTTAGCCAGCTCTTTCAGGTCTTCTGCAGTAAGTTCAACGTCCTGCTTAACACCTCTGTCAGCTTTCATCTTGTCGATCAGCTCTTCGAAATATTTCTTTCCAACTTCCATAACTACGTCAGAGAACATCTGGATGAATCTTCTGTAGCAGTCCCAAGCCCAACGAGGATTTCCTGAAGCTTCAGCAAGTGTCTCAACTACTTCTTCATTTAATCCAAGGTTCAGGATTGTATCCATCATACCAGGCATAGAAGCTCTTGCTCCAGAACGAACTGAAACGAGAAGTGGATTCTTCTTATCTCCGAATTTCTTTCCTGTAATTCCTTCCATTTTATCGATGGCTTCCATAATCTGACCCATAATTTCGTCATTGATCTGTCTGCCGTCTTCGTAGTACTGTGTACAAGCTTCTGTTGTTACAGTGAAGCCCTGTGGTACCGGAAGACCTAAGTTTGTCATTTCAGCAAGGTTTGCACCTTTTCCACCAAGAAGGTTTCTCATGGTTGCGTTACCTTCTGTAAACATATAAACCCATTTTGCCATTTGTCATGACCTCCTAAAACTAAATTTTCTAAGTCGCACTTCATATTTTACTGTTTTTGCCAGTTTTCGTCAAGACTTTCACCAATAAATCTGCTGATTTTTCCTGTGTTTTTCAGTCATTGTGCACAATTGTGCTTATTTTCGTACATTCAAGTGCAAATATACGACTTCCTTTTTTAGATATTACGCAAAAACGACTTATATCCTCTGTAAGCCTCGTATACATCTGCCTTACTTGTTACTTCCCATGGTGCATGCATACTTAAGACTGCCACACCACTGTCGATAACTTCCATGCCATAATTTGCCATGATATAAGCAATTGTTCCACCGCCTCCAATGTCGACCTTTCCAAGTTCAGCGAACTGATACGATATATCTTCTGTATTCATCGCACGACGTATTTCTGCCAGATATTCTGCATTGGCATCATTGGAACCACTCTTTCCTCTTGCTCCGGTAAATTTATTGAATACCAGCCCTTTTCCAAAGAATGCCGCACTCCGTTTTTCAAAGGCTTCCGCATACATCGGATCATAAGCTGCGCTTACATCAGAAGAAAGCATTCTGGAATTCTGAAGCGCACGACGTACTTTCAATTCTGATTCCCCTTCTGTAAGAGCTACCAGTTCTGCCACAACATTTTCAAAGAAGCGGGAATGCATACCGGTTGCACCAACACTTCCGATCTCTTCTTTGTCAACCAGGATGCAGCATGAGGTACGCACTGCTTCTTCGACATCCAGCATAGCGAATAATGAGGTAAATGCACACACTCTGTCATCCTGTCCGTAAGCCAGTATCATACTTCTGTCAATTCCACAATCTCTGGCCTTTCCTGCAGGTACGATTTCCAGTTCTGCCGACAGAAAATCTTCCTCTTCCATATCATAATAATCTGTCAGAATCCGCATGACATTGGCTTTTACTGCTTCTTTCTCACTCTCATCCAGTCTTTCTTCTTTCTCAAGCGGGCGGCTTCCGATCAGAAGATCGAGTTTTTCTCCTTCGATCACTACACTTGCTTTCTTTTCCATCTGTTTTCCTGCCAGATGGATCAGAAGATCTGTCACTACAAATACCGGATCCTCTTCTTTCTCTCCGATACTTACTTCCTGTACTGTTCCGTCGGTCTTAACAATCACTCCATGAAGAGCAAGAGGCAATGTCACCCACTGGTATTTCTTAATGCCGCCATAGTAATGCGTATCCAGGTAAGCAAGTTCTTCGTTTTCATATAAAGGATTTTGTTTCACATCAATTCTTGGCGAATCAATATGCGCTCCCAGTATGTTCATACCATTTTCCAGTGGTTCTTTTCCGATCCGGAACATGGCAATACTTTTTCCCATACATACTGCATAGACTTTATCTCCTGTTTTTAAACTTCCTTTGATATCATTCAGGTTACGATACCCCTGCTTTTCAATCTCTTTCACAGTCAGACGGATACATTCTCTCTCCGTCTTTCCTTCATCCAGGCATACTTTATATCTGTCATTGATCTGATCCAGTTCTTTTAACTGTTCCTGTGTGTATGTCTTCCATGCATTTCTTCTTTCCATTGTCAGTCTCTCCTTTCAAGTTTACGCTGTGTTTAGTATAACACAAAAAAGAAAATGGTACGCACCACTTTTCATAAATGCTACGTACCATTTTTTCTCATCTTTTATTTATTTTTATCCGGTTATTTATTTAATCCCATCTCTTCTCTTACTTCAATAAAACATTTTACGATGAAATCAATATCTTCTTTTGTATGGCTTGCACATACCTGTGTACGGATTCTTGCTTTTCCCTTCGGTACAACCGGGTAAGAGAATGCTACAACATATACACCTTTTTCCATCATACGTTTTGCGAATTCTGCTGCTGTCTTCTCATCATAGAGCATAACAGGTACGCATGGATGTGTTCCCGGAATAATATCAAATCCGTTATCTACCAGCTGTTTTCTGTAGTATGCAGTTACCTCTTCCAGGTGATCACGAAGTTCTGTACTCTCCTCCAGCATGTCAAACAGTTCCAGGCTGGCCCCTGCAATTGCCGGTGCCAGAGAGTTAGAGAACAGGTACGGACGGCTTCTCTGTCTTAACAGATCAATGATCTCTTTCCGTCCGGATGTATATCCGCCGGATGCTCCTCCAAGTGCTTTTCCCAATGTTCCGGTAATGATATCCACACGGCCTTCCACACCACAGTACTCTGCTGTTCCACGTCCGGTCTTTCCTACAAATCCGACCGCATGGCTGTCATCAACCATAACCAGTGCGTTATATTTATCAGCCAGATCACATACCCCTTTTAAATTACAGATGATTCCATCCATAGAAAATACGCCATCTGTAGCGATCAGTTTGATTCTTGCTCCGGCTTCGTCTGCTTCTTTTAATTTTGCTTCCAGATCTTCCATATCGTTATTCTTATAGCGGAAACGTTTTGCTTTACACAGACGTACTCCGTCAATGATAGAAGCATGATTCAGTTCATCACTGATGACTGCATCTTCTGCTGTCAGAATTGTCTCGAATAATCCTCCGTTTGCATCAAAGCATGAAGAATAAAGGATCGTATCGTCTGTTCCCAGGAATCCGGAGATCTTTTTCTCCAGTTTCTTATGAATGTCCTGTGTTCCACATATAAAACGTACAGATGCTACTCCGTATCCTTTTTCATCATATGTTCTCTTAGCTGCCTCGATCAGTCTCGGGTTATCCCCCAGTCCAAGGTAGTTATTCGCACACATACAAAGAAGTTCTCTTCCGTCTTCCATCTTCACTCTTGCTCCCTGCGGGGATACAAAAGGTGCCTCTCCTTTGAAAAGCCCGGCTTCTTTGATTCCTTCTACTTCTTTTGTATAAATGCTTAAAATATCGTCTTTACGTGCCATTTTCTCAACCTCTCCATTTTTATTCTGCCTTTTTCCTACTTTGTTCCATGCACTCTTCTTAGTCATTTACATGTGCCCAGTCCAGAATGACTTTTCCCGAATTACCGGAGATCATAGCGTCAAATCCTTTCTGGAAATCTTTGATGTCAAAATGATGTGTGATGATATCTGAGATATCGAGTCCTGCCTGTAACATCGTAGACATCTTGTACCATGTATCCCATACTTTACGTCCATAGATTCCTTTCAGATGTAATCCGTTGAAAATTACTGTCTCAAGATCTACTTTAGCATCTGTTCTCTGTAATCCTAACAGTGCAATGTGTCCGCCGTGCTTCATATTGTGGATCATATCATCCAATGCCACCTGTGATCCGGACATCTCAAGACCGACATCAAATCCTTCTGCCATTCCGATCTCTTTCATGACATCTTTCAGATTCTCTTCTTTTAAGTTAACTGTTCTTGTTGCTCCCAGCTTCTTCGCAAGTTCCAGTCTGTATGGATTCATATCCGTTACCACAACATGTCTTGCACCCGAGAACTTCACGATTGCTGCTGCCATACATCCGATCGGGCCTGCTCCGGCGATCAGCACATCCTCCCCCAGTGCTTCAAAAGAAAGTGCTGTATGTGTTGCATTTCCAAATGGATCAAAGATTGCATACATCTCTTCCGGAATGTTCGGATTACATGGCCATACGTTACTTGACGGAATCACAAGATATTCCGCAAATGCTCCGTTACGGTTCACGCCGACACCTTTCGCATCCTTACAGTTCTCCTTGTGTCCTTCCAGACAGTTACGGCATTTTCCACATGTAATATGTCCTTCACCGGATACCAGATCACCGATCTTGAACCCCTGTACACCTTCCCCTTTTTCTACGATCTCTCCAACATACTCATGACCTGCTGTAAGGCCGATTGGAATCGTATGCTGTGCCCAGTCATTCCACTGATAAATATGTACATCCGTTCCACAGATTGCTGTCTTGTGGATCTTGATCTTCACATCATTCGGTCCTACTTCCGGAATCGGAACACGCTTCATCCACAGTCCTTCCTCCGGTTTTTCCTTTACCAGTGCCCACATCAGACCATCATTATTTAATTGCATATTATATGACCTCCCAAAAACACCATCTCCCCAGATGGCAATCTCTTTATTAACAATGGTTATTATACCACTCTTACTGCATATGCACAACCTCTAAACGATATTTTTTTGTTTAATATGACAATTTTTTCACATACTTTTTCCTTTTTTCTTGTCATTTTGCACCAAAAATAATATTTACTTTCCTGCTCTTTTCCTGTATAATCATAATCATACTTGCGAAAAGCAAAAAAACAAAAGAGAGGGGTGCGGGATTCAAAAAAATCCTGCCAAAAAAACAATGAAAGATTTAATCAAAAAATGGAACAGCATCAGCCTAATCAAACGGATCATCTGCGGATTGATCATTGGTCTGGTTCTTGGTCTTGTTGTTCCGCAGGCATCCGTAATCTCGATTCTCGGAACCATGTTCGTCGGAGCACTGAAAGGAATCGCCCCGCTTCTGGTATTCTTCCTGGTTATGAGTGCACTCTGCCACATGAAGTCTGGTCAGAAGACCAATTTAAAATTTATTATCATTTTGTACATGGTTGGTAACCTTGTATCTGCCTTTGTAGCCGTTATTGCCTGCCGGTTATTCCCGGTAACACTGACCTTTACAGACACTGCTTCTGCTACCGATATCACTCCGCCAAGCGGAATTGCGGAAGTGCTCACCAACCTTTTGAACAATCTCGTTAAGAATCCGGTTGATTCCATTGTCAATGCTAATTATATCGGTATTCTTTTCTGGGCAGTTATTTTTGGAATTGCATTAAAACACGCGAACAAGGGAACAAAAGATGCACTGGAGAACATTTCCGATGCAACGGCGACCGCAGTTCAGTGGATCATCAACTGTGCTCCGTTCGGTATCATGGGACTGATCTTCTCTACGATTTCAGAACAGGGACTGGATGCATTACTTTCTTATGGAAAGTTAATCCTCGTTCTGGTTGGAAGTATGGCTGTTGTTATCTTCATTATCAATCCGGTCATTGTATTTATTTTCACAAAACAGAACCCATTTCCACTGGTATTTACCTGTCTGAAAGGAAGCTTTATCACAGCATTCTTCACCAGAAGTTCTGCTGCCAATATTCCGGTTAATATGGAACTTTGTAAGAAACTTGGTCTGGACGAAGATACCTACTCTATTTCCATTCCACTTGGAGCTACGATCAACATGGCAGGGGCTGCGATCACAATCTCTGTAATGGCTTTATCTACCGCTCATACACTGGATATCCATGTAGATTTTCTTACATCGATCATTCTCTGTGTACTTGCTGCATTAAGTGCCGCAGGTGCTTCCGGAGTTGCCGGCGGATCTCTTCTTCTTATCCCTATGGCCTGCAGCCTCTTCGGTGTACCGAATGATGTTGCCATGCAGGCTGTCGGTGTTGGATTTATCATCGGAGTTATCCAGGATTCCTGTGAGACAGGCCTCAATTCTTCATCCGATGTACTTTATACAGCCATTGCTGATATCCGTGAAAAGAGACTTCGCGGTCGGAAATAATACATAGAAGCTGCCACTGGCAGCTTCTATTCCATATTAAAAAATACCGGGAGTGGAAGAATCTTTCTATTGATTCTTCCACTCCCGTATTTATTCTTATTTTTTCACTCAAACCATTGGATTCCGTTATCCTTTAATTGATATATCCTGCCTTTTTAAGCTCCTCTTCTGCCTTTGCAAGATTCGCATCAGACACACGGATAATCGGTCCTGTACAGCCCATTCCGCTCTCTGCATAGATGTTCTGCTTCCACAGTACTTTCACCGCATCTTCCAGATCCATAACTTCTATTCCCGCAATCTGGGATGTCACGATCTCTTTTGGCGGAGCCTTTACTTCTATGGCTTCCGATGCCGGTTTCGACATCTGTTTTCTTGCCGCCAGAATATCTTTTAAACCGGCTTTGTCTGCTGCTACAAATTCTTTCTTTGCGATCTCAAATACTTTACTTTTTACCAGCTCCGCCGCATAACGGATTGCGCCTGCGATCACCGGTGCTCCTGACGCCCTGGATACAATCATAACCAACTGTTCATAACCTTCCCCGACACCAGGGCCATAACCATATCCGGATGCTTCAAAGCTGCCTCCTGTTGTGTAAGAAGATAACATCTTCACCATGATATTTCCGGTCAGCGAATCACATACCATAATGTCCGGTGTTCCCTGCAGTACATCATTTCCACGCATTACACACCCCCCGTCAGCTCTTGCTGATTCAGCAAACGTAATGTCGTATCCGTTTTTCTCAAGTTCTTTTAATGCCATCTCCGTCTGGCGTGCACCATCCACATTCAGGATTCCCACTGTCGGATGCTCCTTACCACACGCCTTTGCAGCTATGATTCCATAGATTGTATTTTTGATCATTCCTTCTATACGGTCTGAACTGGAAGTTCCGGTTGTATTGGCAATGAACATCTCTCTTCCCTTCGCCGGAGTCACAACACGTCCAACCGTCGATACACCAATCGGGAATGGGAAATGCATCGTTACTGCACCGTCTACTTCATGCGATGCAAGCATTTCTTCCATCTTCTTATGACCGTCTTCATCATCTGTTACCTTCACGGTAGTAATGCCATCTGCTTCCAGTGTTCCGATATAATATACGTCAATTCCATCTTTTGCTGCCATCTTTGCGGCTTCCATGGCATTCTCTTCTCCATGTTCGCTACCCATTCCGGTCAGTGCAATCCTCGGTTTCTTTCCAAAGTTTCCGGTCTCCAGACCTTCTGCCATCTGCAGAAATGTGTCTGCAATGATTTTTTCAATCTTATCTGCCATCCTGCACACCCCCTATTCAGCCATCAGGGTTGCTGCAAATTCTTTCATCGCCTTTGCGATCAGTCCCTTTACTTCTTCCTCAGATACACCGGCAGCTTCTTCCTGTACAGCTGCTGTATTGCCATGAATAACGAATGATACCCCATCGAAAAGGTTCGTCATACGTCCAAGGAACAGGCTTCCTTTTCCGATGATCATTGCATTCTTAATCTTTCCATCCAGAATGTCTTCTCTTGCAAATCCTACATATGGGACACCGGAAGGAATGTGACCCTGTGTCGGTGCCCATCCGGTCAGGCCATGTTCTTTTGTAAAGTTTGCAAGTTCTTTTCTGTCCAGCTCGCCTCTCTTAACAGCCAGTGCACCGATCATCTTATAATTGGCAAGCGGTACATCTCCTGCTCCTGCCGGTTTTGTGATATCCGGATTCTGCATCTCCGGTGAGAATTTATCGATATCCGTAATTTTCATTCCTGCACGGTCAAGCGGGTCTGCTACCAGGCTTCCGATTACATTCTGCGGTGCAGAACCGGTTCCCACACTGTGGCGTCCAAGCATTCCGAGATCGATCTCCGGATTCACTCCGTCATTCTCAGATACAACAACTGCAAATCCTCCCAGGCAGTCTTCCAGGATCGGAAGGCCTTTCTTTACATGATCTTTTCCGTTCATACCAAGTTTTGCAGTACAGCCTCCTGCTGTAACGACAACCGTCTTATACGCGCCTGCTTTTACCAGTGCGGCTGCCTCGATCAGTGCATGTGTCGGTGCTGCACAGAATCCTCTGGCATCTGATCCGGTTGCATTGACAAGACCTGCCACCTCTGCTGCCGCCTTCGCAAAGTTACCGCCGCCTCTTTGGTTCATATCTCCACAAGCTTCTTCCGCACAGTCAATTACATATTCAACATCTGATTTCTCAATTCCTGCATTCTTCACAGCATAGAGAAGGGCAAGTACACTGGAAGCCTTGCTCATAAGATTTTCATGCATAACATGAGAAGACAGGTTCACATCAATGTCATGTGCCGGTTTTACACAGCCCACTAACTGATGCTCAAAATATAATGGTTCCGCATGATCTTCGCTGATCAGCGTTTCGATCTCAGAAAGTTCCACCCCTTCATGGATTTTTTCAACTATGTCATCAGAGATTACCGGATCTTTGGCAAATGTTTCTTTATATTTTTCAACAAATGCTTTGTCCAGTCTCACTACTTCGAACATATCACATGCCTGTACCAGAAGCAAGAATTCTTCTTCCGGCATGATCTCTCCATATTTTCCGTAACGTTCTGCCCCTTCTTTTTTCTTGTCATAATACGGGAATTCTATTTCGGCAAGTTCATCCGGATGTGCATTACCGATATAAGTCTGGTTCGGCCAGTAAGACACTGCCTCTTCATAAGAACGGAGATGCTCCGGTACTGCTTTTAAATATTCCGAATCTGGATTCACAACTCTTTCTGTTGTCTGTGTTGTTCCGTTGTATAAAACCATATCTGGTGTATGTACTAATACATAACTTGCCCCTTTAATTACACTGTTCATTGGTTATCCACCTTTCCATTTACCTCAAAATAAATACCCTGAAATTTAGAAAAAGGACAGTCCCTGTAGGAACACAACGGACCTGTCCTTTTCATTCGTATGAGAAACTTCGGACTATAACTGATCTCTGATAGCCTGCATCTCTGAAACGATATCATCAACATCTAATACCATTTCCATCATGCCTACCTGCTCATCATAAACCGCTTCGTCAAACTCTGCTTTCATCTCTGGTTCGCATACGTGATATACCGTGAGTCCAAGCTGGACCCCTGTCAATGGACCTGCGAAAGTAGGATCGCCTAAAGTTACAGTCTCAGCTGCAAGACCTGCAGCCTCTCCTTCTGCTGCACCAAGAACCACTACTAAGTTCTCTGCACCATATTCTTCAGCGAATTCTTTTACTCTCTTCTGGTTTTCCAGATCCATTGCGCCTGCGCTCGTTCAGACGAAACATTCCGTAGATGAGAATACGATCTCAGCACCTGCAGTTTTTACACATTCTGCGATAGCCGGTCCCGGAATTCCATCACGGTCTCCGATAATTATTGCTTTTTTCCCTTCTAAAATAGCCATAATTACGATCTCCTTTCTTTTTTATTTAAACCTTATCAAGGTCATTCATCTATGATTTAGAAATTACCTCTCGAGAATCAGATATATTTCTTAATCATTGCTTCAATTGCTTCAGCTGTACAGTCATCTTTTACCAGCTCTTCTACTTTTTCCCCGTCTTTATAGATTGCCATTACAGGAAGTCCAAGAACTTTCTGGGCAATTGCAAGACGGCGTGCTTTTGTTGTATTTAACGATGTGAATTTGAGCTTGTCCCCATAAGTATCTGCAAATTCATGTACCTTCGGCATCAGTGCCTGACAAGGAACACATCCATCTCCATAAAAGTCAACAAATACATAACCTTCTGCTTTTAATACTTCTTCTTCAAACGTAGTCTTATCTACATCTATCATGTCATTTTTCCTCCTTTTTTTATTATAATGACCCGGTTAAATTCCGGAGTTTCTCCTAAAAATAATCTGACATGCTGCGTTCGACCTGAACAGCTGCGATCGCACCATCTGCTGCCGCTGTTACCACCTGACGCAGGCTCTTTACACGTACATCTCCTGCTGCATATACACCCGGAATATTGGTATGCATATCAGCATCCGTCTTAATGTACCCTCTTTCATCCATGTCAATGACGCCTTCAAAGATCTTTGTATTCGGAACCGTTCCGATAAATCCGAACAGCCCGAACATTCCGTCTTCCGGATCTGCTTCGACTTTTGTTACTTCTCCGGTCTTAACATTCTTCACATACATTGCCTGAAGGATGTCGTCACCTTCCAGTTCTTCTACGACACTGTCCCACATAAAGAAAAGCTTCGGATTCTTAAATGCTTTTTCCTGAATTGATTTTGCAGCCCGCAGTTCATCTCTTCTGTGAATGATCGTAACTTTTCTTGCGAATTTTGTCAGATACATAGCCTCTTCTACCGCGGAATCCCCACCGCCGACTACATATACTTCAAAATCTTCAAAGAAGTTCGCATCACATGTTGCACAATACGAAACACCTTTTCCTCTGAACTGTCCTTCTCCCTTGCATCCAATTGATCTTGCATGTGCACCGGTAGCAATGATCACATTCTTAGCACGGTATTCATTTTTTTCACTTTTCAGAATTTTTACATCGCCTTCCAGTTCTACCTCTTTGATCATATCCGATACTCTTTTGGCCCCGAATTTTTCGGCCTGCTTCGTCATCCTTGCGATCAGGGAAGGTCCTGACTCCCCTTCTACGATCTGTCCAGGATAATTCTCAATCTCATCTGTGATTGCAATCTGTCCGCCATCCTGTCCTTTTTCAATGATCAGAACATTCAGCCGGCTTCTCCCTGCATACAGTCCCGCTGCCAAACCAGCAGGACCTGCACCAAGGATGATAACGTCATAAATCTCACTCATTTTACGTTATATCTCCTTTATTTTTACATGTATTACTCGAAAATGGTCTGTCCGTCAACTTCTGTTGTCAAAGCTTTCAATGCTTTTTCTACGATCTGACGGCGTAATTTCTTTTCTTCTTCCTTATCCAGTGCCGGATTACCAAGTGGATGTGGAATTGCAACTGCCGGTACGATTCTGTTTGCACCAACTGTCATAGAAATCGGAGTGACTGTACAAATATGTACAACAGGAATTCCTGCTCTTTCGATTTCTTTTACCATCGTTGCACCGCAACGAGTACAGGTACCTCAGGTAGAGGTAAGGATTACTGCATCTACTCCGTCGGCTTTTAATTTCTGTGAATATTCTGCTGCAAATGCTTTCGCAGATGCTACAGATGTTCCGTTTCCTACGGTTGCATAGAACAGATGATGAAGCGATCCGATCACACCTTCTTTTTCCATATCGCGAAGAACATCTACCGGAAGTACACGGTCCGGATCTTCATTCGCATATACCGGATCATATCCGCCATGTGCAGTCTCATATGTCTCTTCTGTAAGATCTGTAACTCCTGTAATATCATACTCTCCATAGTGAGAAGCACTTGAACTTTCTATGTGGTCCGGGTTTCCCTTTGGAACGATACCACCGGAAGTAACCAGGGCAATCTTCGCATGTGCAAGATCCTTCACTGCCGGATTTGGTTCTACTCTGTCAAAATTCGGCATCGGATATTCTGTTACATATGGCTTGTCATTCAATTTCTTGATCAGCATCTTAACCGCACGTTTGGATCCTCTTTCTTTTTCGAAGAAGTTTACACGTACACCATTTGGGATATATCCTTCTTCTGCAGATGAACCGATTTTTTCTCCTTTTGCCAGTTTCACTGCCAACGGAGCAAGTTTCTTCACTGCATCCCTCATACCTGCCGCACTGTTCTTTGTTGAGATCATGTAGACATCATTCTTGAACATATCTGCTCCAGGGTTTTCTACATACATACCTGTAACTGCAGGAATTCCAAGTTCCTCCTGAACAGCTGCCGCAATTGTACCGCAAGCCACACCATAACGTCCTGCATTGAATGCCGGTCCTGCAATAAATACATCCGGTGCCTGCTCTTTTACCATTGCAAGAATATCTGCTTTTGCTTTTTCAAGGTTCTCATTGAAGTAAGAATCTCCGCAAATAACTGTTGCAATAATCTCTGCTTCATCTTTAAAATTCTGTGTCAGTGCCAGACCAGGTCCTACAACTTCCCCAACACGAATTTCTGCAGGATAGTCTGCTTTTTCCTCTCCACCAATCTGTGCAAAGAACTGGTTGATATAATGAACTACTTTTATCTTAGACATATTCTTATCCTCCCTCTTCTATCTTGCACTCAGTTTATTGAAACCTGTCTCATTTGTTGCACCTGTGATTACCTGAAGTTCTACTTCCAGAGATCCGTCCTCACGCAGTGTCTCTTCACTTGCTCCGGCAATCTTTGTCACATAATCCAAAGTTCCAATTACTTTATCAAGTTTTGGCAGGATAACAACTTCATTTGCATTACCACCTGTTACAACCGCATCTGCTGCCACATCTGCGTCCGCAAGAGACTGTGATTTTCCATCACGTCCGGCATACTCATCTGTAATAATTACAGTCTTGATGCCTTCTGCTTCGACCTTCTTACAGTTCATAATAAGGTCTGTATCCGGATTACCAAATCCTTCCTGTGATACGATAACGCCATCCAGATCTAACATCTTACACAGTTTTGCTGTCCAGTCAGAAGATCTTTCTTTATCTGCAAGGTATACATTTTCATTTGTAATGATCTGACATACAAAGTTCAGTGTCTTTCCATGTTCTTCAAACAGATCATGAACAACCGGATTATTCTCATGTACATATGTAGGATTCTTATCACATGCAGATACACAGTTACCGGAGACGATTGCTCCGTCCATGATCTCTGTAGGACTTAAGATTGTAGGAAGTGTCTTCTTTGCATCCACTCCGTATACATAAGTGTCATGTAAGAGTCCCTGGCTTTGAAGCATCTGGACATATGCAACTCTCGGAAGATCCGGATACTGTGTGATTCCTTCTTTGATACCGCATGTCTCATACACTTTTGTCTCATCTGGTGTAAGCTCACGCGCTAATTCCCCAATGTAAGCTGCTACCCGGAATCCGGCAAACCGGACTGCTTTTTCATATTCATGCTGCTTGATACCTTCTACAGGTTCACATACCATAACCAGATTCAATGTCTTGGAAAATGGTGTGTAATCAGCTCCCGGTCCGGTCATGTCAATGATACCTTCCTGGAAACCGACGATTCTTCCTGCTGTTACAACAGCCATTCCTTTTAATGCATATGTCTTTCCAGAACCAACGGTATCAACTTTTGAAATAATTCCCGGGAATACCCCGCCTTTTCCCTCAACTTTTACTCTTGGTTCGATCACATCTTTTACCGGTGTGATTCTTACTGATTCTCCTGGTTTCGCAATATCAAAAGTGACTGTTTTGATATGCTCATCTTCCAATGCTACCGCTTTTACAGCTCCTTTATCTACATACAGGATTCCATCTTCAATCTTTGATGTATCCGCAAACTGGATATCCTTAATGTAAATATTCCCCATTTCTAATCTCACGATCTTTTCCTCCTTTTTTCATCTTCTTTTATAAAACGCTACCCGTTTTACAACCTCTTTTATCACTGTCTTCTACCAGACATCCGCAGACGCCAGTCCGCTCTCTAATAAAGTCCAGTCAACCAATTGAAAATCCTTATAAACTTCTTCTTTGTAATACTTACTTTTATCTTGAAATTTCTGACATACCAGAATCGCATTTTCAATCAATCTGACAGATTCCCCATCCACCTTCTCCTTTCTCTCAGATATCAGCACAGATTTGTACGGTGTTTCCTTTGGTTTTACACTTCCTGATAATGGATGTGTCAATAATCTGTGACCTTCGTAAATTCTGTCCCTTACTACCTTCAGAAGTTCTTCATAAGAGAGTTCCAGATAGATTACCTCATGTGTATCATCCAGCCTGGATCGTACAAGCGGATTATTTGTGATCACCATATACTTACTCATTCATGTCCATCCTCTCTTATGTTATTTCAACCAGCCTTAGAAAATAAAAAGGACGTTCCACGCCAGTTACTGCGTTCAAACGTCCTTTTCTGTCTTTCGTCCTGTTAAATCTAATTCCCCTTACAGTACAAGATTCAGAATGTAGTCCCTTTCTCCGTCCTTTTGCCTGAAAGTTTCGTCCGGTTTTTCTCCATTTTTTTCGATACCGGTTTGCCTCTTCGGCGGCTGCCCTGGCAGCTCTCTCTTGAGAAATATCATCCCACTCTTCTTTTCAGTTATAGAAAATTTTTATATCATTTATTTTCTTCCTCTATATTACATCATTGTTACTTATATTGCAATACTTTATCTTTTTTTATCTTTTTTTAGTTGTTTTGAACAATTATGTAATCTGCTTTTTGTATATTTTTCTATTTTCCCTCCGTTTTTCGTTTTCACTTATTCATTATTCACAAAGTCTTTTTTCTTTATTTTACTTTTTTATTTTTTAAGAAATTATGATAGTAATCGTCATGCAATTCTTTCATCTGGCTGCTCAGGAAGAACAATGCAAGAATATTAGGAATTACCATCAATGAATTGAAACAGTCTGCCATATTCCATACCAGATCAACCTGTGCAAGTGAACCTAACAATACACAGAGCGAAACCAGAACCGCATACGGCTTTACTGCCTTTTTTCCAAATAAATATTTCACATTGGCCTGCCCAAAGAAATACCAGCCAATAATCGTCGAAAATGCGAAAAAGAACATACAGATTGCAATAAATACATTACCGAATTTTCCGAATACACTCGAAAATGCATACTGGCTGAGTGCTGTACCTGTAAGCCCTGTCGGAATCGACTGTGTTGTAATAATCACCAGTGCCGTCAGATTCAGAATTACAAAGGTATCAATGAATACACCGATCATTGCTACAAATCCCTGCTCTACCGGATGTTCTACTTTCGCTACCGCATGTGCGTGAGGCGTCGATCCCATACCTGCTTCATTCGAGAACAGTCCTCTTGCCACACCTTTTGTGAGTGCAAGCTTTACCGTTGCTCCCACTGCTCCGCCACTGACTGCAGACGGTTTAAAAGCACCTACAACGATAGAATAAAATGCATATGGGATTTCTTTAAAGTTTGCAAAGATTACAATCAGTGATCCGATAATATAAAAACATGCCATGATTGGAACAATCGTCTCTGTAACTTTTGCAATTCTGGAAATTCCTCCGACAAATACAAACAATGCGATAGCCGCTATAATGATCCCCACCACTATCTGTGGTATACCAAATGCAGTATGAAATGCTGACGCTATCGAGTTGGACTGTACCGCATTTCCCATAAATCCCAGTGCAAAAATAATCAGAACAGAAAAGACAGCTGCCAGGATTTTTCCAAAAGTACCTTTGAAAGCCGCCTGGATATAATAAACCGGTCCGCCTGTTACATGCCCGTCTTTTCCTACATGCTTATATTTCTGAGCCATAATAGCTTCTCCGAAAATGGTCGCCATTCCAAGAAATGCCGCAATCCACATCCAGAAAATCGCTCCCGGTCCGCCTATTGCCAATGCTGTTGCCGCTCCTGCAATATTCCCCGTTCCTACCTGTGCTGCAATAGCCGTTGCAAGTGCCTGAAATGATGACATACCGTCTTTTCCCGCCGTTCCTTTTTTCGAAAACAGTCCGCCAAACGTTCTTTTCCACCCGGCCTTAAATCCACGTATCTGGATAAATCCGAGCCGGATCGTAAATATAACACCTCCTCCTAACAGCAGAATGATCAAAATATAATCTGCCAGATAATGCTGAATCAGTAATACGATATTATTCAGTTTATCCAAAGTCTTTCCTCCTTACTTATAGATTTTACGAATAATGAATTAAGTCTTTTCTATAAATATACTCTTTCATTTATTTTAAATCAATATTTTATTTTATTTTTTATTTTTTTGTACATTATGCACAAATCAATTTCTACATACCTGCATATATAAAAAAAGACCGTGAAACCGCCATGCATGCACTTTGGCATACATAGCCGATTCCACGGTCTCTTGTTTTATCTCTTATGCTTCAATTTTCTGATTCTTACCACTCGAATTTCTTCTCAAAGTAAGCATCCAGATCTTCAATCTTGATTCTTTCCTGTTCCATGGTATCTCTGTCACGGACAGTTACTGCTCCGTCTTCTTCAGAATCGAAATCGTATGTTACACAGAATGGTGTTCCGATCTCGTCCTGACGACGGTAACGTTTTCCGATATTTCCACGGTCATCATATTCGCAGTTGTATTTCTTGCTTAACTGTGCAAATACTTTCTCTGCGCCTTCATTCAGCTTCTTAGAAAGCGGAAGCACACCGATCTTAACCGGTGCCAGTGCCGGATGGAAGTGAAGAACCGTACGTGTATCAGGCTTCTCCTCTGTTCCGATCTCTTCTTCATCATAAGCACTGCAAAGGAATGCAAGTACCATACGGTCTGCACCGAGTGACGGCTCGATAACGTATGGGATGTATTTTTCCTTTGTCTCATCATCAAAGTATGTCAGATCCTGTCCGGATACATTCTGATGCTGTGTTAAGTCGTAATCTGTACGGTCAGCGATTCCCCACAGTTCTCCCCATCCGAATGGGAATAAGAACTCAACGTCTGTTGTTGCTTTACTGTAGAAAGAAAGCTCTTCTTTATCATGATCACGGTAACGTACTTCATCATCTTTCAGTCCTAATGCAGACAGCCAGTTCAGACAGAACTTCTTCCAATAATCAAACCATTCAAGGTCTGTGTCCGGTTTGCAGAAGAATTCCAGTTCCATCTGTTCGAACTCTCTGGTACGGAATGTAAAGTTACCAGGTGTGATCTCGTTACGGAATGATTTACCGATCTGTCCGATACCAAATGGCAGTTTCTTTCTGGATGTACGCTGTACATTCTTGAAGTTTACGAAGATTCCCTGTGCAGTCTCCGGACGGAGATATACCGTATTCTTCGCATCCTCTGTTACTCCCTGGAATGTCTTGAACATCAGGTTGAACTGACGGATATCTGTAAAGTCATGCTTTCCACATGTCGGACATGGGATCTGATTCTCATCGATAAAGTTCTTCATCTGCTCCTGTGTCCATGCATCTACCGCACCATCCAGTTCAATGTTATTCTCTGCACAATAATCTTCGATGACTTTATCCGCACGGAAACGTTCGTGACACTGTTTACAATCCATCAGAGGATCACTGAATCCTCCGAGATGTCCACTTGCGATCCATGTCTGTGGATTCATAAGGATCGCACAGTCCACACCTACATTGAACGGAGATTCCTGAATGAATTTCTTCCACCATGCTTTTTTTACATTGTTTTTCAATTCTACTCCGAGATTACCATAATCCCATGTATTTGCAAGCCCGCCATAGATCTCAGATCCCGGATATACAAATCCTCTTGCTTTCGCCAATGAAACGATCTTATCCATAGTCTTTTCTGCCATTTTTTTATCCTCACCTTCTAAAAATATTCATAATTGTAATTAATTATAGCGTCTGACTTCTTTGTTTTCAAGCCTTATCGCACAATTGTTTCCAATATCTCCAATGATTTGAAGCGTTTTCCCAGATATTCATCCAGATATGCTTTTGTAAGTTTCTTCAGTTCTTTCAGCACATCTTCTTTTACCACGAAAGTATATAGTTTCTCAACCGGAGAACACACGATGTACTGCAGTGTATATAATGTCGACGGAAGCAGCCGGATTCCATCGGAAATATGTCCGGCACACTGCGTGCATATCACACCACCCCGCCGTATACTGAACACTTTTTCCCGCTCTCTGTCCCCGCACATAATACATTCCATCACCTGCGGTCCTTCCCCGTTCACGGTAATTGTCTTCAACTCATAGATGCATCGTATCAGTTCATTCGGAATATGGACATTCGTCAACGCTCGCAGCGTCTGATACAGAAGTTTCAGCATCTCTGTCTCATCATTCGCCTCTCTTGCATAATATCCCGCCAGATCCATAAAATAGAATCCATAATACGCACCTTCTACATCTGTACGCAGTTCCTGGAAATAATTGGAAATAGAGGCCGACACCAGTGTGTAGGATGTCCGCCCCTCATACACAGTAAACTCTCCAAAAGAAAAAGGGCTCGTCACTCCCATCAGTGCGCTGTTCGGTCTTCTTGCACCGCGTGCGAATGCCGAGATCTTCCCTCTTTCCCTGGTCAGTATTACCACTCGTCTGTCATATTCACCTATCGGTGCTGCTGTCAGTATCATGCCAGTCAGTGTAATCTGATTTACCAATTGTATCTCCTTCTTTGTATCTGTTCATCGTCTCCTCACAGATACGCATTCCCTTATAATACAGATAATCTTCTATCTTTCCCGTTGTGACGAATCTGTCCCAGTACTCTTCCATATGATCACCTCATCCTTTGCCAGGGCATATTTTTTCTAATGCTCCAAGATTAGGTTCTCCCATGGATACTGCTTTTTATTCGTCCTCGCGGTATCCAAAATTTTTCATCAGGAATTCACTGTCTCTCCAGTCTTTCTTTACTTTGACCCAGAGCTTGAGATTGACCTGCTGATCCAGCATTTTCTCGATCTCATAACGTGCAGTACTTCCGATCTTTTTCAACATACTTCCTTTTTTACCAATAATTATCCCCTTGTGTGAATCGCGCTCACAGATAATTGTTGCATCGATGTGCATCACTTTATTTCTGACTTTCATACTGTCGATGGCAACTGCGATACCGTGCGGAATCTCTTCCTGCAAGCAGTGCAGTGCTTTTTCACGGATCAGTTCGGCCACAATCTGACGCTCCGGCTGATCTGTAATGGTATCTTCATCATAGAACTGTGGTCCGTACGGAAGGTATTTCATGATCACTTTTACAAGCTCATCGGTATTGTCACCGTTTCTCGCAGATACCGGAACGATTTCTGCAAAGTCATAGACATCTTTGTACGCAGCGATTGAAGGAAGAATCTCTTCCTTCTTCACGCTGTCGATCTTATTGATGACCAGAACGACCGGTGTCTTTACCTTTTTAAGCTGGCTGATGATATGCTGTTCACCTGCTCCGATAAATGTTGTCGGCTCTACCAGCCAGAGCACCACGTCAACTTCATTCAATGTACGTTCTGCCACATTGACCATATACTCCCCAAGCTTGTTCTTTGCTTTATGGATTCCCGGTGTATCCACGAACACAATCTGACCGTCATCTGTTGTAAGTACGGTCTGGATACGGTTACGTGTCGTCTGTGGTTTATTCGATGTAATCGCGATCTTCTGTCCGATCAGCTGGTTCATCAGAGTTGATTTTCCAACGTTTGGACGACCGATCAATGTTACGAATCCTGATTTATAATCCTTTTTCATATTTTCTCCTGTTCTTTTATCCGTTGAAGACAACTAAAATGTCGTCACATTTTTAAACATATCTTTTGCTTCTTCTATCTTCTCTTCGCTTCCGATCACGCAGACCTGTCCGGCTTTCATCACTGCCTCTACGACATCCGCCAGTTTCCGGATATCTTCCTGTCCTGCCTCAAGGATCTGCAGACGCTCTTTCTTGATTGTCTCTGCACTGACTTTATTCATGTACAGATTGAACGAACGGTCTCCTTTTGCAGACGGTGTCATCGGCTGGTCAATATTACTCATAGTTCCGATAATATATTTATTCATATCACGATCGCTGACGGTAAAGTTTCTCAGATAATCGGCAATGCCTTCGTAAACTTCCATCGTTCTTTCCAGGTTCGGATCACGGTAAGATACAAAATAGCCCTCTCCGGTACGGCTGAATCCGCTCATGCAGCCATAAGCGCCGCCTTTGACACGGATATTCTGCCACAGGTAATCATAGCTTAAGATCACCTTTAAGATCTGCAATGCACCCGTATAATCTGCCCCGTTATCAATAAAGTTGCCGACTCTTGCCACATACTGAACTTTGGAAGCAGTCTTGAATCCTTCATTCTTCATCTCACAGTGCAGTACGCATCTGGTATCTTCCACCGGATCTTCGAACATTGCTTTCTTCAGACCTTCTACCAGCTCTTCCATGCCGTTCAGGCCCTCTTTTGCAGCCGTGTAACTGATCATCATATTGTCTGCACGGAACAGCTTATGGGCCAGCATCTGAAGCTTCTGTACCAATACGTCTTTTTCTTCTTCAAAATGTTCCTCGATATAAGCGATCTTATCATAGAACTCGATACCGCTTGTCATGTCTTTTAACTTAGATGACGGAGATGCATAAGACATCGCACGAAGCACTGCTGTTGTATGTCCGGATGACTGGAATTTCATAAGAAGTCTTGACTTCTGCATCGCAAGAATCTCTCTGATTCTCTTGGTATCTCCCAGTTTCGAACGTGTCAGGATCTCCTTCATCATCCGGAATACGACTGGCAGTTTCTGATATAATGCCTTTCCTTTGATTTCAAATGTTGCTTTGAATTCTTTTTCCGGCACTTTGGAAATGTCTGTATACAGTTCCAGTGATGTTCCGATACCGCCGGTATGCACGTTGATCTCATTAAAGAGTTCTCCGTACTTATAATTCTCGGTATCAATGACTCCAAGTACTCCCTGCAGGATTCCGACATACGGAAGATCTGCTTCTTCCACACCTGACATATCGAATAACACATCCACGTATCCGATGCCATTTGTCTCAATCTCATGGTATACTACCGGTACATCTGCGATTCTTTTTTCTTCATTGATGATTGGCTCAATCTCTTTTGAAATATCTTCTCTTGAAAGAACCGGGATCTTCTCAAGATCTTCTACTGCATCCGGTGCTGACTGATATGCCTCTAATGCATTGGAACGCTCTACCAGTTCTTTTCTTTCTTCTTCTGTAAGACTTTCTTTGTATGCCTGCAACTTCTCCTGAAGTTCTTTGTCCATTCTTGCAGTACGTCCTTTTTCCGGCTTGATCAGCACAATCGCACCGTGCGTATTCTCTAACAGATATTTGCGGATCAGTTCTTCATAATATCCTGTTCCGACCTGTGCCTTTAAGAACTCGAATGTATCCAGCGCTTCGATATGGATAAATGGTTTTTCGTCATCGTATAACCAGCTGTCCATAATCTGCAGTCCGTACATCAGTCCCTTCGGATAACCTCCGAAATCCGCCTCTCTGTAACGGAACTCATTATAATTGATTCCGGCTTCGAGAGCTTTCTTATCCATTCCATTTTCAACAATATCTTTTAATGTATCCTCGATTACTTTCACAAATGCTTCTTTCTGTTCTACATTCGCATTCTTCGCAATGACAGAAAAGATCGGCTGATAAATTCCGTTGTCATACGATCCCATAATGTCTTTTCCGATCCCGGCATCCGTAAGTGCTCTCTTAAGCGGTGCTCCCGGTGCAGATAACAATGCATAATCCAATACTTCAAATGCCAGATACAGCTTCTCATCCAGGCTTGTTCCAATGACTTTATTGTAAGAAATGTAAGTATTATCCTCTTCTGATTCATCGCTTGCTATGGAATATGGCATCTCTTTTTCGATCACTTTATCAAATGGTTCCTGATAGCGGATCTTGGAATCTACCGGCGCATAGTCGAATTTGCTCAGATATTCCTGATCCAGCCAGTTTAATTTTTCTTCCATGTCCATATTTCCATACAGGTAAATGTAACTGTTTGACGGATGATAATATCTTCTGTGGAAATCCAGGAACTGCTCATACGTAAGTTCCGGAATCACTTCCGGATCCCCGCCAGATTCGTTCGCATATGAGGTATCCGGGAACAGTGTATTCAATACCACTCTGTCCAGCACACCTTCCGGTGAAGAGAATGCTCCCTTCATCTCATTATATACAACACCGTTGTAAGCCAGATCATCTTCCAGAGAATCCATCTTGTAGCTCCAGCCTTCCTGACGGAAGATCTCTTCATGCTGATAAATATTCGGATAGAATACCGCATCCATATATACATGCATCAGATTCTGGAAATCCTTATCATTACAGCTTGCTACCGGGTAAACCGTCTTATCCGGATAAGTCATTGCATTTAAAAATGTATTCAGTGAACCCTTTACCAGTTCTACGAACGGATCCTTCGCCGGGAAATTCTTAGATCCACACAGTACGGAATGTTCCATGATATGTGGTACTCCGGTACTGTCTGACGGCGGTGTACGGAATCCGATATTGAATACCTTGTTGTCATCATCATTTTCTATCAGTAAGATCCTTGCCCCGCTCTTCTTATGCTTTAACAGCATTCCGTGGGATTTGATCCCTTTTAAATCTTCTTCCTTTACTAATTCGTAAGCACTTAAGTCTTTTACACTCATGAATTTCTATGTTCTCCTTTCGTCTGCAATCTTCCATTTTCCCAAAGCAGAAGATTCTTCTGCCCCGCAATATATCTACTGGAATAATTGCCACTCATGCAAGATATTATAACACCTTTCTTATTATTCTGCACCTATCAAAAAAAGACTCCAAAGCAACTTTTGCGCCACATACTTTTATGCAAGGCAAAGAGTCTTTGAAGTCTCTGCTAATTTTAATTTTTTAACAAATCATTTATGAATGGCTTTCTGTTCTCTTCTTCATGAGCAGTAAAGCTGCTACCAGAAGTACCATACCGATTGGAAGACAGATCAATGCATTCTGAACAAATCCGGCAATTACATAAGTAATGCAGGAAACAACTGCAACGGTTGCCGCATACGGTAACTGTGTCGTTACATGGTTGACATGATTACACTGCGCTCCCGCGGATGCCATGATCGTTGTATCCGAAATAGGCGAACAATGATCTCCACATACAGCTCCCGCCATACAAGCTGAGATAGAGATGATCATCATAGTCTCGTTCGTTCCCTGGAATACCGCTACTACGATCGGAATCAGGATTCCGAATGTTCCCCATGATGTTCCAGTTGCAAATGCAAGGAAGCATCCTACGAGGAAGATAATTGCAGGCAGGAAGTTTAATAATCCTCCAGCTGCGGACTGCATAACATTAGCCACATACTCTGCTGCGCCAAGACTGTCTGTCATTGCTTTTAATGTCCATGCAAATGTCAGGATCAGGATTGCAGGTACCATAGCCTTGAATCCTTCCGGAACACATTCCATAGATTCACGGAACTTAAGTACTTTTCTAAGTGCATAGAATACAACCGTAACAACCAATGCGAAGAAACTTCCAAGCATCAGACCTACCGATGCATCACTTGCCGAAAATGCTTTAACAAAGCCTGTTCCACTAAAGAAGCCTCCTGTATAAAGCATACCGCAGATGCAGAAAATGATCAGGACCACTATCGGGAATACCAGATCGATCACTTTTCCCTTTTCTTTTACGATCTCATTCTCAGCATTTGCATATGGCCTGTCCGGTGTAGTATAGATATCACCCTTTACAGCATTATCTTCATGTAATTTCATCGGGCCATAATCAATCTTAAGCACTACGATCAAAACCATTGCAAGAATTGTGAGTAAAGCATAATAGTTATATGGAATCGCACGCATAAAAATAGAAAATCCATCTTCACCTTTTACAAATCCTGTTACAGCCGCTGCCCATGATGAGATTGGAGCGATGATACATACCGGTGCCGCTGTCGCATCGATCAGATACGCCAGTTTTGCACGTGATACATTGTGCTTATCTGTGATCGGACGCATAACACTTCCAACTGTCAGGCAGTTAAAATAATCATCAATAAAGATCAGGATTCCAAGCACGATCGTTGCAAGCTGTGCCCCAACTCTTGTCTTGATGTGAATACTAGCCCAACGCCCAAATGCTGCCGAACCTCCTGCATTATTCATCATGCAGACCATAATTCCAAGAATAACCAGGAATACCAGGATTCCCATATTATAGCTATCTGTCAGTACTCCTACGATTCCATCTTCAAATATATGCAATACTGCCTTTTCAAAATGGAAATTAGACCAGAAGATTCCTCCGATCGCAATTCCGACAAACAAGGAACTATACACTTCTTTCGTGATCAGTGCAAGACCAATTGCCACAATTGGGGGTACCAGTGCCCAGAATGATGAATACATCTTTGGTACATACTCTTTTCCTCCATCTGCCGCAAATACGGTAATTGCACCGCATGCAAAGATCATGAGGCAGGTGAGTACGGCAAAGAGTAATTTTTTTCTTTTTCTCATAACTCTCTCCTTCGTTTTTTTCCAAAAAAATACCATGAACAATTTCCTCTGCGTGGATTGCTCATGGCATATATCATCTTATAAGCAGGACATCCGTATTTTCAGATCATTCAACACTTCATTTATGTCCTCTATATAACTCTAAATACAAATTACATAATTAAACTCTTATATCTTCTATATACTCCGATAGCGCTCCACTTACTGAAGTGACAGTCCGCAGCATATTCTGCTGCGTCCCAGGAAGTATATCTCGAATATAATAAGGGATGATATCTTCCTTCGGCAGTTTTCCCTTTCAGGCAGAAATGATTTCCCTTTATCTGTTATTCTGCCTTACTGATGAAACCTGCGCCTCTATCTAGTCTCATTATTCATATAATAATATTTTTATCATCTTTGATCTATTTTGTCAATACAATATGGCAAATGCATGGCAACGCAAAACTCTCGCAGATCCTTTCGAATCTGCGGGAGTCATGATTTATACTATTCTATTGCTAATCAGATATGATTACTCCTCTACTTTGTAAAGGTCTGCCAGTTTTGACAGGTAATCGTATCTTTCCATAGCCTCTGCCTCATTCTTAGCGAAGAGTCTTGCAGCCTTTTCCGGATTAGCTCTCTTAAGAGCATTGTAACGAACTTCTCCGTCAAGGAATGCCTGGTAATCTTCTTCCTTAGGCTGTTTGCTGTCAAGAGTGAACTTGCTTCCCTTTTCAGCTGCTGGATTGAATCTGAAGTTGTTCCAGTATCCGCATTCTACTGCTAACTGTTCCTCTGTCTGAGCTTTGCTCATACCCTTCTTGATACCATGGTTGATACATGGAGCGTATGCGATGATCAGAGATGGTCCCGGATAAGCCTCAGCCTCTGCAATTGCTTTTACAGTCTGGTTGAAGTCTCCACCCATAGCGATCTGTGCAACGTATACATATCCATAGCTCATAGCCATGCTTGCAAGGTCTTTCTTCTTCGTCTCTTTTCCGCCTGCTGCGAACTGAGCTGTAGCACCAGTCTTAGTAGCCTTAGAAGACTGTCCACCTGTGTTAGAGTAAACCTCTGTATCGAATACCATGATGTTGATGTCTTCACCACTTGCTAATACGTGGTCAACTCCACCGAATCCGATATCGTAAGCCCATCCGTCACCACCGAAGATCCACTGAGATTTCTTACCGAGGAAGTCTTTATTCTTAACGATGTCTTTGCATGTATCACAGTCACATCCGTCTAATGCTGCAACTAATTTATCTGTAGCATCTCCGTTTGTAATACCACATGTGAATGTATCGAGGTATTCCTGGCAAGCTGCCTTAACCTCTGCTGAAGCCTGCTCTGATGCTGCAACAGTTTCAACTTCTTCTTTCAGTCTCTTTCTGATTGCTTTCTGAGCAAGTAACATACCATATCCAAACTCTGCGTTGTCTTCGAACAGTGAGTTAGACCATGCAGGTCCCTGTCCCTTAGAGTTCATTGTGTATGGTGTAGACGGTGAAGAGTTACCCCAGATTGAAGAACATCCTGTTGCATTAGCGATGTACATTCTGTCACCAAATAACTGTGTGATCAGTTTTGCATAAGGTGTTTCTCCACAACCTGCACAAGCTCCTGAGAACTCAAGTAATGGCTGTTTGAACTGGCTTCCCTTAACTGTCTCTGGTTTGAATTTAGCAACAACTTCTGGTTTAACCTCGATCTCACGTCCGAAATCAAAGATATCCTGCTCTGCTGCATTTTCTTCCATGTTTGCCATAACAAGAGCTTTTTCACCCTTCTTACCTGGACATACATTTACACAAGATCCACATCCTGTACAGTCATAAGCTGATACAGTCATAGTGAATTTCATTCCCGGCATACCGATCATATCGATAGCTTTTGTTCCTTCTGGAGCTTTTGCAAGCTCTTCCTCTGTAAGTGCTACCGGACGGATAACTGCATGTGGGCAGACATATGCACAACGGTTACACTGGATACAGTTTTCTGACTGCCATACAGGGATATCTACTGCGATACCACGTTTCTCATATGCTGCACTACCTGATGGTGTAGATCCATCTGCATAGTCAGTAAATGTAGATACTGGCAGAGTATTTCCTTCCTGAGCATTAACCTTAGACTGGATGTTCTTAACGAATGCTACAACATCGTCTTTTCCACCCTTAACTTCTGGTGTGAATAATCCTTCGTCTTCACAAGATTTCCAAGATTCCGGAACTTCGATCTCAACTACCTGTTTAGCACCGGCATCGATAGCATCGTAGTTCATCTGTACGATCTTGTCACCTTTTCTTCCGTAAGTAGCTTTTGCAGCTTTCTTCATCAGATCGATTGCTTCTTCTTCCGGAATGATAGATGCCAGTTTGAAGAATGCTGACTGAAGGACTGTATTGATACGTCCGCCAAGTCCGATCTCTTTACCGATCTTGATACCATCAATTGTGTAGAACTTGATGTTGTGATCAGCGATGAATGCTTTTACCTGTCCTGGTAAATGTTTCTCAAGACCTTCCATGTCCCAAGAGCAGTTCAGAAGGAATGTTCCTCCGTCAACTAATTCCTGAACCATGTTGTATTTGTTTACATAAGATGGGTTGTGACATGCTACAAAGTTAGCCTTGTGAATCAGGTAAGTAGATTTGATTGGCTTCTTACCGAAACGCAGGTGAGACATTGTAACACCACCAGACTTCTTAGAGTCATAGTCGAAGTAAGCCTGTGCATACATGTCAGTATTGTCACCGATGATCTTGATAGAGTTCTTGTTAGCTCCTACAGTACCGTCAGCTCCAAGTCCCCAGAACTTACAGTTGATTGTTCCTTCTGGTGTTGTAACCAGTGGTGCACCAACTTCAAGTGAAAGATTTGTAACATCATCGTTGATACCGATTGTGAATCTTTCTTTGTCTGCGTTGTTGAATACTGCAACGATCTGTGCAGGTGTTGTATCTTTAGATCCTAATCCGTAACGTCCGCCGTTAACCGGTACTGCGTCGAACTTAGATCCCTTTAATGCAGAAACAACATCCAGGTATAATGGCTCTCCCTGAGCTCCTGGTTCTTTTGTTCTGTCAAGTACATTGATGTATTTTACTGTGTCAGGAATTGCATCAATTAATGCCTGTGCACAGAATGGTCTGTAAAGACGAACCTTAACAACACCAACTTTTTCCCCAGCTGCTGTTAAGTAGTCGATTGTCTCTTCGATTGTGTCACATACAGAACCCATAGCGATGATAACTTTCTCTGCATCTGCTGCTCCGTAGTAGTTGAAGAGTTTGTAGTCCGTTCCGATCTTCTCGTTAACTTTATCCATGTACTCCTGTACGATAGCCGGCATAGCGTCGTAGTATGGGTTACATGCTTCTCTTGCCTGGAAGAAGATATCCGGGTTCTGAGCTGAACCTCTCTGGCATGGGTGATTTGGATTCAGTGCATGATTTCTGAATGCATCGATTGCGTCCATATCTACCAGATCTTTCAGATCTTCATAATCCCATGTCTCAATCTTCTGAATCTCGTGTGATGTACGGAATCCATCGAAGAAGTTGATGAATGGAAGTTTTCCTTTTAATGCTGCACAGTGTGCAACTGGTGTTAAGTCCATAACTTCCTGTACGCTGGATTCGCAAAGCATTGCTGCACCAGTCTGACGACAGGCGTAAACATCAGAGTGATCTCCGAAGATATTCAGTGCGTGGCTTGCAAGCGCACGAGCGGATACGTTAAATACTCCAGGAAGCTGTTCTCCTGCTACTTTATATAAGTTAGGAATCATTAACAGAAGTCCCTGTGATGCTGTAAATGTTGTTGTCAGAGCACCAGCAGAAAGAGATCCGTGTACTGCTCCTGCAGCACCAGCTTCTGACTGCATCTCTGTTACCTGAACAGTCTGTCCAAATATGTTCTTTCTTCCTTCTGTAGCCCATTCATCTACATGTTCCGGCATAACTGATGATGGTGTAATAGGGTAAATTGCTGCAACTTCTGTATATGCATATGAAGCATGAGCTGCGGCCTGGTTACCATCCATGGTCTTCATTTTTCTTGCCATTTTCGTTGTTCCTCCTTGATAATAGTACAAATCATATATTGACGTGTATGGTTTTATTATATCTCCTGTCTATGGAAAAGTCTAGTTATTCTCTTGGTTATTTTGTTCATTTTTAGGTACAAATGCGGATTCTTGTAGCATTTTGTCGGGCATATTTGCCCATAAAACTGAGAATAAATCCCAAATTCATTTGGAAAGAATATGCTTAATAAGCACATACATCACAATCGCAAATGCAAATAAATACCCAATCGCACCAATTGCCGGGATTCCGCAGATCTTCGGGCTCATATTGGTAGTGCAGATAATGCTTGAACTGATCAGCAATGCCATCACCCACAATCCCATTACCACATTCCGCACCAGACGCCTCAGTAACTGTGCCAGATCGTTGGATGCATGCAGATCCAGGTTAACTCTTGTCTGACCTTTCATCAGACCATGTAGTGCATCCGCCGCAAGTCCCGGGACTTCTACTGCTTTATGCATCGAACGGTAAAGATTCTTTCCTGCATGTTTTAATTCTTTTTTCCAATCCAGATCTTTCCACATACTCTCTGAAATATGTCTGGATGCGATCTCGATCATATTGATCTGTGGAGCAATGTCTGCAAGCACGCCTTCCATGTTAGTCAATCCTCTTGCCAGCATCGTCAGACCATGCGGCATACGGATCTTATTTTCCTTCATCACTTCCATAAGATCCATCATCACTTCTGCAACATCGATCTCTCCCATATCTAAGGACCCATACTTCGACATCAGTTCACTGATATCTTCATACAATACGCTCTGATCTGGTTTCTCTTTAAATTCACCCAGTGCCATGACTGCTTCCTGGATCATGCCGATATCATTTTCTGCAATGCCGCGGATTGCTTTTCCGATCAGTTCTTTATCCCGTTCGGTCAGTCTTCCCATCATTCCCATATCGATCCATACAATCTTGCCATCCTGGATCTTTACATTTCCCGGGTGGGGATCTGCATGGAAGAAACCGTCTTCCATCACCTGTTTGATATAATTATCGATCAGCTTGATCCCTATCTCTTCCAGATCGTATCCGCCTGCCAGAAGTTTCTCTTTATCATCGATTGCAGGCCCTTCGATGTATTCCATGACCAGCACATGCATGGTTGTATATTCCTGATATAGTTTCGGTGTTCTTACATATACGACATCCGCATTCCGTCTGGCAAACTCTTCCATATTCGATGCTTCGGTGAGAAAATTCATCTCTTCCCGTGTCACATTCCAAAGTTCATCCAGTACCTGGTCGAAGTCAGCCATTCCTTTCAGACTGATCGGCGGCATCAGCTTTACTGCCTTCCGAAGGAGTCCGATATCTCTTGCCATAATTTCATAAATACCTGTTCGCTGAACCTTGATAACAACCTGTTCACCGCTGAGCAGTTCTGCTCTGTGGACCTGTGCAATGGATGCTGATCCCAGTGGTGTATCGGAAATAAATGCAAATATTTCATTCCACGGACAACCATATGCCTGTTCGATCACTTCTTTTACTTCCGGAAATTCCATCGGAGTTACTTCTGAACGCAGACACATCAGTTCATCACAATATCTTTTCGGTAAAATGTCTGAATGCAGTGACATAATCTGACCGATTTTAATATAAGTAGGCCCCAGATCCTCCAGTATCATCCGGAGTTTCTGAGGCGTAATTCCCCTGGTGATTCCATATTTATGAAGTACGGATGTAATCTCCTTTAACCTGGTACGGTATTCTTTGGATTCTCCCTTACTCATGAACCTGTTCCTCTTTAAATATCTTCGTTCTCAGCTGTCTCTTCTTCCGCTGCTTTCTCTGCCGCATCTTCGCATACGGATTCGTCTGTCACATCTTCTACCGTCTCTGCTGCTTCAAATTCTTCCTGTTTTTTCTCCATCTCATCAATTCTCTGTTTCAACAATGCCATCTGTTTCGGAGTCATCTTATCCAAAAGCTCATCCAGTTCTTCCGGTGAAGATGTTTTTACTTTTACATTCACTTTTTCTTTTACTGTCGACTTGATGTTATGCTTAAGTTCTTCATTCAGTGCTTTGCCCTGTTCAACAGTCAGCTCACCCTTTTTCACCATCTCATCCAGAAGTTCTTTTGATTTCTCTCCTGTGACTGCAACTGCTCCGATTCCTGCAAGTAATACTTTCTTTAATCCGCTTCCTAATTTTTCCATAGGTCGTTCTCCTTTCGATGTCTATATAGACAGGCTTTCCAAAAGCTTTGGAATAAATATGATCATCCCTGCAATTGCTGCCATGATTGCCGCGATCAATACTGCTCCGGCCGCCGCATCTTTGGCAAGCTTTGCAAGCGGCTTTCTCTCTTCCGTGACCAGATCAACCACTGCTTCTACCGCCGTATTCACCATTTCCAATGCCATGACAAGACCAAACAATGTCAGGCAGATACACCACTCTACCGGTGTAATATGAAATACGAATCCTGCGATCACCACACAAACCATTGCCACACAATGAATCTTCATATTCCGTTCCTTCGTTACCACTGCAAATATTCCGGCAAATGCATAACCGAAGCTTTTATACAATGGATCTTTCTTTTGTTTCTTCATTTTTGCACCTGTCCTTTGTTTTCTTACATTTTAACACATTTTGCACAAATTTACACAAACATTGTATGTATTTTGTTTTATTTTAGAAATAATACGGACTTTTAAAGAAAAGTATGACCTTTTATAAATTCTGCATCCAGCATATTTTTTCTATCAAAATAAGAGGACAAAAATAAATACAGGGATTCTGCTTCTTATACCAAAATCCCTGTATTTTATCACCATATGCTCTACAGAACTTATATTCTATTATGCATTCTCTGCATTCATTCCTTTGAGAATTCTCTGATTCTTCTCTTCCACATTCAGCTTTTCCGTAAATGCTTTCGTTTCTTTTACTATGACTTTGCTGAGCGCAAGCAAGGCTATCAGATTCGGGATTGCCATCAATGCATTGAAGATATCTGCGATATTCCATACTGCCGCAACCGTCATATATGGTCCGATGAATACACATATAATATAAAGCCATCTATACGCTCTTACAGCTTTCATATTCTTATTAAACAGATATTCCAGGCATCGTTCTCCGTAATAATCCCATCCAAGAATCGTTGTAAATGCAAAGAATACCAGACAAATCATCAATGCAAAGGATGCCACAACCGGCGGGAACGGAAGTCCCTTCTGGAAGGCCGCTGTCGTAATTTCCACACCTTCCAGTCCCGTATTCCATGTTCCTGTTATGACAATAGAAAGTCCTGTCATCGTACAGATTACGATCGTATCAATAAATGTACCGGTCATTGACACCAGTCCCTGTCTTGCAGGTTCTTTGGTCTGTGCTGCAGCCGCTGCGATCGGTGCGCTTCCAAGTCCGGATTCATTCGAGAAGATTCCTCTGGCAATACCTTTCTGCATTGCTACGATCATACTTCCCATTGCACCACCGGCCAGTGCGCTTCCGGTAAATGCTGATTTTACAATTGTTACAATAGCTGCCGGAATTGCGGTAATATTTGTCACCATGATAATGACTGCCAATACTACATACAGAACCGCCATGAACGGAACGACGATCTCAGATACTTTTGCAATTCTCTTGATTCCACCTAATACAACCATTCCGACACATACCGTCAGTACCAGACAGGATATTACAGTTGCCCATGAATAATCATTTCCAAATAATGCTACTGTATGTGCCATGTTCGGATCAAAAAAGTTACGGACTGCAGATGAGATACCATTCACCTGTGTAAATGTACCGATTCCGAATAATCCAACCCCTGCTCCAAAGAATGCAAATATCTTTGCAAGCCATCTGAACTTTACACCCATTCCATTCTCAATATAATAGAATGGTCCGCCAAGTACATGCCCGTCTTCATCGATCGTACGGTATTTTACTGCCAGAAGACCTTCTGAATACTTTGTTGCCATTCCTAAAAATGCTGTCAGGATCATCCAGAATAACGCTCCTGGTCCACCTGCAGAAATTGCAGTTGCCACACCGACGATATTACCGGTACCGATTGTTGCCGATAATGCGGTACAAAGAGCTCCAAAGCTAGTTACTTCTCCGTGTCCATCTTCTTCATTTTTCACCATGAATTTTAACGCTTTCCCAAGATACCTTACCTGAAGAAGGCCCAAGCGCACAGTCAGAAAAATTCCTGTGACCAGAATTAAGATGATTAACGGAAGTCCCCATACGACTCCGTCAAACCATGTGATAAAAGTGTCAATACGTCCCAAAATTTCCATAATTCATTCCTCCATCCTTTTGCCTGAGAGATTTGCAGATCTGTTTTCTGCTTACACCTTCGGCGCTTTTCATTTCATTACGAAAAGACTCTCCTGAGTTTTTTATGATAACGTAATCGCATTGCAGCAAATTCGTCAAAGCAATTGTCATTATTTTGAGAATAAGTCCTCACCCAAATCGCTTTAGCACGTCTTTGCTTTAGCACGATGTAGTATAGCTTATCATGAATCTTTACATATAGCAAGATATTTTATAATTAAAAATGCAGGCAGCATTTATAAGTTATAATTATAATTCCTGTCTGCATCTGTATTTTTATTCTTTTCCGACTGCCTTTCAGAATCCGAAATCTGCATAATCTTCCGGCAAAAAACGGTGATAGATCACATGACACCCTTCGTCCTTAAAGCAGTAATAGTATTCGTCCTCATTTTCTTCCGGAAATCTTACCCAAAAGTCAAATTCTCCGTTGTGCATATCTCCCACCCTGATATCTTTTGCCTCTTTCTGAAATATCGCAAGGATATCTTCTTTTTTGATTCCGTGATTCATCATCAGCTCCACCAGCTTTTTGATGAATTCATTTTCTGCCGTATGTTCATGTACATAGACACTTCCCTGTTCCGGAATATGCAGGCAGAATCTGTCTTTTTTGTGCGTTACACAGATATCTCCGAGTTTTTTCTTTACTTCTTCCGGGAACTGTTCCAGACGTGTCTGCATCTCATCCACATCGTCATCCGCCTCAAAGAAATGATTGAGGGAAATCAATGGATAATACAAACGGATCTCTTCTTTCCGAAATCCAAGTTTTGCCTGTTCTTCTTTTATAATATCGATCAAATTTTTTTCCAAACGTTTAAATCCCATTTCTGTTCTACGTGCTCCTTTTATTTCTCATATATTCAGCTTTCCTGTTCCATGTCTCTTAATTGACAAGCCCATTTCCAATACATTATACTACATTTATAATATTTACTGTATTTTAACATCAGATTTTTAAGGAGGAAATTTATCATGATCATCAAACATGGACTTGTGGTTGATCCTGCATCTGGTCTGTCCGAGCATATGGATATACTGGTGAAGAACGGAAAAATTGCAAGAATCGCACCTGAAATTTCAGAAGATTCCGAGGAGATTCTAGAAGCCGGAGGACTCGTTGTCGGACCGGGACTCATCGATACACATGTACATTTCCGTGATCCGGGATTTACATATAAAGAAGATATCCATACAGGAGCAAAGGCATCTGCAAAAGGCGGGTTTACTACTGTAATCTGTATGGCGAATACATCCCCTACGGTCGACAATACAGACACCCTAAAAGATAATCTTGCACGTGCTTCCAAAGAAGATATCCGTATCTTCCAGGCTGCTGCAATCTCCCGTTCATTAAAGGGCCGGGACGAAGTAGACATGCTTGCATTAAAAGAAGCCGGGGCATGCGGATTTACCGATGACGGCATCCCTCTTCTGAATGCTGAGTTCTGCTATCAGGCGATGAAAAATGCCGCAAAGTTAAACGTTCCGATCAGTCTTCACGAAGAAGACCCGGCTTTTATCCGCAACAATGGAATCAATCATGGCAAAGTATCCGATGCACTCGGCATCTACGGTTCTCCATCCATTGCCGAAGAAGCACTGGTGGCAAGAGACTGTCTTCTGGCGCTCCGTTCCGGTGCAGATGTTGTAATCCAGCATATCAGTTCCGGTGTATCGATTGATCTGATCCGTACATACAAAAAACTGGGAGCAAAATTACACGCTGAGGCAACACCGCACCACTTCTCCTTAACAGAAGACGCTGTTTTGGAACATGGCACGCTGGCAAAGATGAATCCGCCGCTTCGTACGGAAAATGACCGCCAGCAGATTATTGCAGGACTCGCTGATGGAACTATTGACCTGATTGCTACGGATCATGCCCCACACAGCACAGAAGAAAAATCCAAACCGATCACAGAAGCCCCAAGCGGCATTATCGGTCTCGAGACCTCCCTTGCACTCGGTATCACCAACCTTGTAAAGCCCGGATATCTGACCATGATACAACTTCTGGAAAAAATGACAGTGAACCCGGCAAAGCTATACCATCTGCCTTACGGAACAATTCAGGAAGGTGCAGATGCAGACTTTGTTATATTTGACCCTGATGAAACATGGATCCCGAAAGAATATGCTTCCAAATCATCAAACTCACCATTTACCGGAGAGGAACTTACCGGTAAGGTGAAATATACGATCTGCGGAGGAAACATCGTATATTCTGATATAAAATAAGCTTGGGATTTAATTTATTAACTGGAGAAACGGCCTCTCAGTCCTTGAAGGAAACAATAGATAAGGCTTCTTGTTCAGGTTCCATACCATAAGAACCACTAAGAGAGTCAGAATCACCTAAAAGCAAAGGAACTACGCTCAAACTCGGCGTTCGCCTCAAACACGTTCGCTTCGTTCCTTTAACGGTGCTTCTGACTCTCTAACTGTTTCTAACGGCATTCCACATTCACAATAATCCTTATCTATTGTTTCCTTCAAGTCGTGACTGGCAGCGAATGTTAATAAATAAAATGCCCGGAAGTGTAACCCGGTGAAGGCCACTACGGTTACGCACTTGCCATTTCATTCTTAAGGTATTCGACACACACGGAATAAAAAGTAGAAAGCCGTTCCAGTGAATGTGAAGAAGGTGTTGGAAATAGTTAAGCGTCAAAATTATGCGTTGGGTTTTCGAAATTTGCCTGTTTGAGCCGAATGGCGAGTTGCAAATTTCGGAAGCCCGTTTTTAGCATAATTTTGACGCTTTAGTATTTCCCGCCGACGGAACCTGAACAGGAACGGCTTCCTACTTTTTATGCAGGTCCGGGTCGTCGTGCCTTTCTGAATTAAATCCCAATTACCCTAAATACACAACCTTATCTTCCGGCTCTGCGGCTGGTTCCATATCGATCAGGTACAGTACCGGCTGTTTATTTCCAAAGGAACTTACTGCCTCGTACTCGAACCTTGCACGGATCTGCATCCAGGATTTTGCTTTTACATCGATCTTCTTTTCTGCTTTGCATGGATATCCGTAATAACGTACATCTTCCGCGCAGCATGTCATGATCTCTCTGACCGGAACGAACATATTGTCCGGCATTCCCTTCGGGCGGAAGATCTGTCCTTTGAAGTCGATTTCTTTATGCAGATATAATTCCGGATGATCATATGCATCCACATACCACACACCAAAATCAACATCATCCAGTACGATCTTGTCTCCTTTTACATCATATGGGAGATCTTCTTCGGATGGCTCGATGATCTTGCCTTGCATATCTTCAAAGATCAGCTGTGCCATCGGATTCTGTACCTTCAGTGCACGTCTGAATCCGGATCTGTTAACACCATCTGCACATCTGTTAACAACGATCAGCTCAGACTCTGTGAGCTGTTCCATCAGCATATTTCTCATATTCATCAGATACATATCCAGTGTTGTACCATTTACGGTAGAGTATACTCCCTGAAGTTCAAAACTTCTCGGATATCTGATTGAAAGCAGATCCTCCAGCTTCCACATTCCATTGTACTCGATGATAATCTGTGCCGGATGATAGTTTCTTTCACAGTTTTTGAAAAATACAGTGTTCAACTGGTCAAATTCTTCGATTTTCAGAACTGCCATATTTTTTTCTTTTAAATATTCTTCCGGATACTCTTCTTCTCCTTCTTCACAGAGAAGTAACAGTGTAAGTCCCGGTTCAATCCATTCCTGTTCCATCAGGGTATCCTTGATCATGGTTGTCTTACCACTGTCTAAGAATCCCGTAACGATAAACATAGGTGTTGCCATACTCGCACCTCTTTCTTTTATGGTTATATTGTGATTTTTGGCTCCATAATAATATGGAGCCAATTATTAGTATCCTATACGTGGAATAATTTCAGAAGGTCGTCCTCTTTCAGGTCTGTTCCGATTACACAGATACGTCCTGTGTAGTCCGGCTGTCCTTCTCTTACTTCGTACTCTTCCGGTACTAAGTCGAACTGTTTCCATGATCCGTCTGTCATCTGGATAATACCTTTGGAACGAAGAATTGTTCCGTAAGATGTTGTCTCTGACAGTGCCTTCAGCAGATAATCCAGTTCTTCTTCGGTATATTTATGAACAGTCTCTTTGCCCCAGCTTGTAAACACATCATCTGCATGATGATGGTGGTGATGATCGTGATCGTGTCCACAGCAGCAATCGTGATCATGGTCATGATGATCGTGGTCATGATGATCGTGATCGCAGTGATCATGATCGTGGTCATGGTGATCATGGTCACAATGGTCGTGATCATGATGGTCATGGTGATCGTGGTCACAATGGTCGTGATCATGATCGTGATCTTCATGATCTTCAAACAGGCTCTCAATCTCAGCACCCTTTGTCAGTGCATGACTGATTGCCTCTTTGCCAAGCTCATCCCATGGTGTAGAGATGATCGTTGCTTCTGCATTTTCTTCACGAAGTGTGTGTACGCATTCTTCTACTTTTTCATCTGTCATCATCTGTGTACGGCTTACTACGATTGTTGACGCATGCTCTACCTGATCTTTGAAGAATTCTCCAAAGTTCTTCATGTACATTTTTGCCTTTTTACCATCTACAACTGTGATTCTTCCGTCAATTTCAATGTCCGCATCTTTTTCTACAGCTTCAATTGCTCTTGCTACGTCAGATAATTTTCCAACTCCTGATGGCTCAATGATTACACGGTCCGGATGATACTCATCTAATACTTTTACCAGAGCTTTGCTGAAGTCACCTACCAGTGTACAGCAGATGCATCCTGAGTTCATCTCTGTAATCTCGATTCCTGCATCTTTTAAGAATCCGCCATCGATACCGATCTCGCCAAATTCATTCTCGATCAGCACAAGTTTCTCTCCTGCCCATACATCACTGAGCAGCTTTTTGATAAATGTAGTTTTTCCTGCTCCGAGGAATCCTGAAATAATATCTACTTTTGTCATGTTTATTGCCTCTTTTCTATCTATTTTCAAAATTAATAAAAGTCCCGACACATATATTATCACAAACAGCGGGTGGTTGCCAGTCCCCCAATTCTAATATTTTTCTCAACTTTTTATAAATCACCCGCAAACTCTGCTGCTCATTATAGATATTTTGATTGCAGACAATTTCTTCTTGTACACATAGTAGAGTAAAAAAACGATATCTGTACCGGATGGTACAGATATCGTCTGCTTTTTATGATTATTCTAAAATGTTCTTATAATAATCCGCCGATTGACAGGAACAGTGGTGCAAATACCAGTGATACAACTGTCATCAGTTTGATCAGGATGTTGATAGATGGTCCTGATGTATCTTTGAACGGATCACCTACAGTGTCTCCAACTACAGCTGCTTTATGAGCCTCGCTTCCTTTTCCACCGTGGTTTCCATCTTCAATGTATTTCTTAGCGTTATCCCATGCTCCACCTGCATTAGACATGAAGATTGCCATCATAACACCTGTTACAAGTGCTCCTGCAAGAAGTCCGCCAAGTGCAGAAGGTCCAAGAAGGATTCCGACTACCAGCGGTGCAAGTACTGCCATGACACCAGGAACCAGCATTTCTTTTAATGCTGCTGTTGTTGAGATTGCAACGCATGACTTGTAATCTGGTTTTTCTGTACCCTTCATGATTCCAGGCATTGTCTTGAACTGACGTCTTACTTCTTCGATCATCTGGTATGCTGCTCTTGATACAGATGACATTGTCATAGCTGAGAACAAGAACGGAAGCATTCCACCGATCAGCATTCCGATGATTACACGTGAGTCAAGGATATCAATTGACTTAAGATGTACTGCTTCTGCGTAAGATACGAACAGAGCAAGTGCTGTCAGGGCTGCAGATCCGATAGCAAAACCTTTACCCATAGCTGCTGTTGTGTTACCAACGGCATCCAGTTTGTCAGTGATCTGACGAACGTGTGGATCAAGCTCGGACATCTCTGCAATACCACCGGCATTGTCAGCGATCGGTCCATAAGCATCTACAGCTACTGTGATGGCTGTTGTAGAAAGCATTCCTACAGCGGCAAGCGCGATACCGTAAAGTCCGCATGTCTGGTAAGCAATAAAGATACCAACGCAGATCAAAAGGATCGGGATTGCTGTAGATTTCATACCTACTGCGAGACCACTGATGATGGTTGTTGCAGATCCAGTCTCTGACTGTTCTGCGATTTCTTTTACTGATTTGTAATCTCCGGACGTATATACTTCTGTGATGATACCGATCAGAAGTCCTACGATCAGACCAGCTACGATAGCGATTGCTGCCTTAAAGTCTCCGAAGAATACTTTACTGAGTACACAAGATACGATCAGTACCAGTGCACTTGCTACATAAGAACCAGTCTTTAATGCTTTGTGTGGATTTGAATTCTCATCACCTTTTACAAAGAATGTTCCAAGGATAGATGCAACCAGTCCGAGTCCTGCGATCAGAAGCGGGAAGATTGCTCCCTCAGCTTTATAATACACGATTCCAAGTGTCAGTGCAGAAACGAGTGCTCCTACATAAGACTCAAAAAGGTCTGCTCCCATACCTGCAACGTCACCTACGTTATCTCCTACATTGTCAGCAATAACGGCCGGGTTACGCGGGTCATCTTCCGGAATACCAGCTTCCACTTTACCTACAAGGTCAGCTCCTACGTCAGCAGCTTTTGTATAGATACCACCACCAACACGGGCAAACAGAGCGATTGAAGAAGCTCCTAAACTAAATCCTGTAATAATATCAACGTTTTTAGTCAGAATGTAAATCATGCTGACACCAAACACACCAAAACCAGCTACACACATACCCATTACAGCTCCACCGGAGAATGCAATTGAGAGTGCTTTGTTCATTCCTTTTTCTTTTGCTGCATTTGCAGTTCTTACATTTGCCTTAGTAGCTACTTTCATTCCACAGTAACCTGCAAGCGTAGAGAACAGAGCTCCTACTACGAAGCATACAGCAGTGATCCAGTTCCCGATTCCTACTCCGATGAGTATAAATAATACAGCAACGAAGATGATCAGAATCTTATACTCTGCTGTCAGAAATGCCTGCGCACCGTCACTGATAGCAGCGGCAATTTCTTTCATTCTGTCGTTTCCGGCGTCCTGTCTTCCTACTCTTGCTGCCAGATAAGCTGCAAAAAGAAGTCCAAGAATTCCAAATACCGGAACAAGGTACAATAACATTTCCATAAATTCTCTCCTTCCGTCCGACTTTGTCAAATTCATGTCAGACAGATATATCTTAACATATTCTTAACTTTTGATGGCATTATTTTTTATTTTTGTACGTTATTCCGATTATTTTCTGTGTATTGTCCAAATTTCCGACCTTTCATTGATTATTTATAATCTATTTTTACCAATAACTTTCTTGTATAGAAGATTAATTATAATCTATCTTCATAAGCACAAGCCCATTCGGTGGTGCCGTCGCTCCCTCTGAAGTATGAACTTTTGCATCCAGAATTTCCTTTACCTTTTCCGGAGCATAGAATCCTCTGCCAACGCGGATCAGGACTCCCGCAATAATACGGACCATATTATAGAGGAAACCATTTCCTGTAATACGAAGCACGATTTCATCGTCTTTTTTCTCAATTATCAAATCATACACCGTCCGGACGGTATCCTGCGTATTCGTTCTGATATTACAGAAGCTTACAAAATCATGTTCTCCAACCAAATATTTTGCACCGGCACGCATAGCCTCAACATCCATTGGAAACGATACGAACGTACAATATCTTGTCTTTAACGGATTTGGTACCGCCGCATTGTATATATGATATTCATAAGTCTTTGAAATATTTTCCTGATATCTCGGATGCCAGTCTGCCGAAACTTCATCGGACCTTACTACTACAATATCTTCCGGAAGCCTCTGGTTCAATGCATACGCAAATCTCTCAGGCGGAATGGAAGATTCTGTATCGAATACCGCTACATTTCCCAGTGCGTGTACCCCTGAATCAGTCCTGCTTGCCCCGATAATTCTGATTTCTTCCCCGGTAAGTCTTGCTAATGATTTATTCAGTTTTTCTTCAATCGTAACTCCATTTGGCTGGACCTGCCAGCCGCAGTAATTAGTTCCATCATATGCTACGAATATTCTGATTCTTTTCATGATGACCTCCACACAATCTGATACAATTATTTTTTAGTAACAAGATTACATAAATTTGGGACGGAGGTTTTTTAATTCCTCCGTCCCTGTATACATTTTAAAACACCCAAATATGCACCGGCACGCATCTTCCGATCACCACCACCAAAATCACATAAGCAATTACAGTAATATATGCCATTCTGTCTTCTTTATGATATTTTAACGGTTTCATCTTTGTGCGTCCTTCGCCGCCACGGTAACATCTCGCTTCCATCGCCATTGCCAGATCATTGGCTCTTCGGAATGCCGATACGAACAACGGAACCAGAATCGGTATCATACTCTTTGCTTTCTGAATCATATTACCGCTTTCCAGATCAGCTCCTCTTGCGATCTGTGCTTTCATGATCTTATCGGTCTCTTCCAGAAGGATTGGAATAAAGCGGAGTGCAATCGACATGATCATCGCAATCTCATGTACCGGAACATGGATCTTGTTCAGTGGCCCAAGTAACTCTTCGATTCCATCTGTCAGCTCGTTCGGAGTCGTTGTAAATGTCATAAGCGACGAACCGATGATCAGGTAGATTAGACGGATTGCCATATATACCGCAGTCCTTAATCCCCCTTCTGTAATCGTGAAGATCCACGCGTGAAACAGTACTGCCCCGTCTCTTGTAAGAAACAGATTGAACAACACTGTAATCATCAGAAGCATGATGACTGGTTTCAATCCCCTTACAATAAAGGAAAATGGAACTCTTGACATTTTAATAATAATGATCAGGAACAATGTTGTCATCACATATCCCGGAATGCTGTTGAATAAAAACAATGAAATCAGATATAACAGCGTCCCCACCAGTTTCACTCTTGGATCTAATCTGTGTAATACACTCTTTGCCGGATAATATTGTCCGATTGTAATATCTCTTATCATATCTTCTTCTCCAGTGCCTGCATAATCTCATCTGCCGCTTCTTCTACAGTCGTTACATTTACCTTGACTGGTAAACCTTTTTCTTTCAGGTCATGCATGACATACGTCACCTGCGGAGCTGCAAGTCCGATTTTTTCCAGTTCCTGATAATGTGCAAATACCTCTTTCGGCGCACCATTATACATTACAGACCCTTTGTTCATCACAATGATCCGGTCTGCATATCTTGCAATATCTTCCATACTATGTGATACCAGAATGACCGTCATATCACTCTGTTTATGCAGGTATGCGATCTGATCCAGAATGTCATCTCTTCCCTTTGGATCAAGTCCCGCCGTCGGCTCGTCAAGAACCAGTACTTTCGGACGCATTGCCAGAACTCCTGCGATCGCTACTCTTCGTTTCTGACCGCCCGAGAGCTCGAACGGAGAAGATTTATAATATTTTTCTTTCAATCCTACCAGTTTCAGTGCTTCCAACGCACGCTTTTCACACTCTTCTTTGCTCAGCCCCTGGTTTTTCGGTCCAAAGCACACATCTGTCAGTACGTCAATCTCGAACAACTGATACTCCGGATACTGGAACACCAGTCCTACCTGATTACGGAGTGCACGCATATCATATCCATTTTGGTAAATGTTCTCTCCATTATAATACAGCGCACCGTCCGTTGCTTTCACAAGTCCGTTCAGATGCTGGATCAGAGTCGATTTCCCCGATCCGGTATGACCGATGATTCCCACAAATTCACCGTGTGGAATCTCCAGGCAAATGTCTTTGAGTGCATGTTTTTCGTATGCAGTCCCGGGACTGTATACATAATTCAAATGTTCTATCTTAATTGCAATGTCTGTCATTTCTTCTCACCATTTCTCACATCAAATGTTCTATTGTTGTAAATGCGTAATTGCTTCTACCAGTTCTTCTTTTCTTAAGATTCCTTTTGGAATATCCAGTCCACGTTTTCGAAGTTCATCTGCCAGGATTGTCACCTGTGGTACATCCAGGCGATAGCTCTTAAGCTCATCCACCCTTGAGAATATCTCTTTCGGAGTTCCCTCCATCACAACTTTGCCGTGATCCATTACAAAGATCTTATCCGCATCTACTACTTCTTCCATATAATGCGTGATCAGAATTACTGTAACATTCTTCTGTTTTCTGAGTTTGTGGACCGTCTTTAAGACTTCTTTTCTTCCAACCGGATCAAGCATCGCCGTTGGCTCATCCATAACGATGCATTTGGGTTCCATTGCTACAACCCCTGCAATTGCAACCCTCTGCTTCTGTCCACCGGAAAGCTTATTCGGAGAATGATGTCTGTACTCGATCATTCCAACTGCTTTCAGGCTTTCTTCTACACGCTGCCAGATCTCATCTGTCGGAACTCCCAGATTTTCCGGACCAAATCCTACATCTTCTTCTACTACAGTACCGATGATCTGATTATCCGGATTCTGAAACACCATTCCTGCCGACTGTCTTACGTCCCAGAGTTCTTCTGGATTACTTGTATTCTTTCCATTCACCCATACGGAACCTTCTGTCGGAACTAAAATTGCGTTTAAATGCTTCGCAAGCGTTGATTTACCGGAACCATTGTGTCCGAGAACTGCTATAAACTGTCCTTCTTTTGCTTCAATATCCACTTCATCAATAGCACGCGATGTTCCAATCACATTGCCTTCTTCATCACGTTTTTCATATTCATATACTAATTTTTCTGTCTGGATCATTTCCATCTTTTATTTTCCTCCGCGTCATATGTGTTGGAAGTTGCTATGATTCTGCTGTTTCGTTTCTTTTTTTTATGTTTTTCTTATGCTTTTTCCGGTTCCGGATACTCTGTTCCCATTGTATCAACGGTTACTTTTTTCATCTTCTGCTCATCAAGCGGTCTGTCACTGTAGTCTGTATCTGTCTCAGCAATCTTATTTACAATATCCATTCCTTCGATGATCTTACCAAATGCAGCATATGCACCGTCCAGATGTGGTGCAGCTTTATGCATGATAAAGAACTGTGAACCTGCTGAATCCGGATGCATAGCTCTTGCCATAGAAAGTACACCTTCTGTATGTGCAAGATTATTTGCGAAACCGTTCTGAGCAAACTCTCCTTTAATTGTGTATCCCGGGCCTCCCATTCCTGTTCCGTCCGGGCATCCTCCCTGGATCATAAATCCATTGATGACACGGTGAAAGATCAGTCCGTCATAATAACCTTTCTTCACCAGTGAAACAAAATTATTAACTGTATTCGGAGCAACTTCCGGGTACAGTTCTGCTTTCATAATATCTCCATTTTCCATCTCAATTGTTACGATTGGATTTGTCATTTTATTTTCCTCTTTTCTTTTTGTTATCTACAGGACCTGCCACTGGCAGCTCCTTATGAACGCATAGCATTACAAAAGCGCCGGCAAAACCGACGCTTCCATTTTAGCGGATAAATCCTTATCCGTAAAGACTTCTATATCATTTTTATGGATTATTCACTTTTTTCAAAATAAAATCCATCAAACTTGTATTTGAATACACGATAAATAAATTTCTCATAATCCATCTTATAAGTTACAATTGCTTTATGATCTGCATCATACTCTGTAAAAGTCCCCTTTAATCCCGAATCTACAAGTACATTATCTCCTATTTCCTGCGCACTGCTGACATATCTGGAATAAGGTACTTTAAACGAATCTACAAGTTCAAATGTACCTTCATTTTCATCCACCAGATATTTGTAATACTTGGAATTCTTTCCGTCAACCGCAGAACTTACTTTCAGACCTATCGACGACCAGTCATAATCCGGTCTTGTCTCACTGATTCCAATATTATTATCAAACATATACAGATAATACTGCCCGTCCGCAAGGCTTTCATCTGTCTCATATGTGATCGTATGCTGGCCACCCTGTATTGTAAAATCTCCTTTCTTATTCAGCAGAAGACTTACATAAGAAGTATCTTTCCAGAAATCTTTTTCACCGATCATATAAGAAACCACCGGCCCGTCATAGATATTATCTACTTTGATGATTGTTGACGTCTCTCTTGAACTTAAAAGTACTGACCCATTTCCTATATACTGAATCGTGTTGATATGCATCCAGTCCAGTTCATCGGAAGAATTTTTCACACAGGTCTTTTTATATTCGCCAAACAGATCTCCCAGGTCCAGTACCTCTGTCACCTCACCGGAATTTACATCCAGTTTCAACACAATGTCTTCCACGCTGTCCTGCGTCGTATCAGTTGCAAGAATCAACATATTTCCATTTTCATCAAACACATAATCATGGTGCAATTTGTAATTGCCAAGATCATATACCTTTGTTACCTGCCCAAGACGGTTCACCTGTGCCATCTTCTTTTCGGAAATACTGTAATACATCGAATTCTCGTCAAAGATAAGCCTGTGACTTCGGTATCCCAGAAGAGGAACTTCTCCTCTTAAGACTCCGTTATTGTCATAATAATACATAAAATCCTTAGAAGTACTGTCATTTCCAAGTACCACATACAGCCCGTCTTCTAACTTGTCCGCACTTTGTTTTACATCCGTATCAAGCTGTACTGCCTCTTCTCCATACAGACTTCCCATCTCATATACGATTTCATTCGTATCCGTAGAACCGTCTTCATTCGTTATATAGAATGTAATCGTATTCTCCGTATCCGGGATCAGACCGATCACCTGAAATTCATGCTCTTTCTGATACTCTTCATCCTGATATACATTTCTGCTAAAGTCGGCAATATCATCCTCCTTTACATGAATCGTATAAGAAACTTTCACCGCCGAATCTGTCTCAAAATAAACATACAATGACTGTGTATTGGTTCCAAAAGGATTGTATTCGATCAGCATATTACTCAGTGTATACTCCTGAGATTCTTTTTTCTTTTCCAGTTCGTCCGCTATTTTCTGCTGTTCTTCTGCATTGTATGTTTTTTTGATCTTCTCGTAGATTTTTTTCTGTTTTTCATTCATTACATATGCTTCATTATCTGACTTTTTCTGTTCTTTCTTTTCATCAGACTCTGAAACCTGTTCTTTCTTCGTTGTGCTCTTCTCTTTCGTGTCTGCATTTGCACACGCTGTCATTCCCATCGCAAGTATCATAGCCAACATTCCTGCAGTCATGATTCGCTTTTTCACTTTTTCTATCCTACCTTCTTATTATTTTTTCACAGTTATAAATATTTTAACAAGAATTTGTGTTAAAAATATGAAATATGGTCATTTTTATTTTAATTATTCATTTTTACTCTGCACCTCCGTATTTTTCAACTCATATATTACGATTCCACCTTTTTCTTCACAGCCCGTTTTCCACAACTCCATTAGATCCAGTCTGACTTTTTCCCCGTAAGTAGCCACATCGATCCACATACCCTGTTCATTCTTTTCATATCCGACCACAAGAAACCAGTGCCAGATGAAATCTTTGTACTTTTCAACATTCAAATGTCTCAACATCAGATATGGTACCGGAAGTCCCTTATCAATCTGTTCGCATATGATCTTCTCTGCCTCTTCTGCAGTACCTGTCCCGTCGAATTTTTCCATATCAATCTGATAATCCGTTCCATATTTTTCATTCACATCTGAAATATATTTTGCCAGACCTTCAATATACCATTCCGGCTTTTTTACGCCCTGAACTCTTGGACGGATGTATGGTTTCATAATCTGACTGAATTTTTTGTATGCTTCTTTATCCATCTGTTCAAGATCGAACGGATATAATTTTTTCATTCCCTTATATTTTGCCAGATAAATACAGCTGTCACATGCCGTTGCAGCTCCACATCCACCAACATTCATAACAATATTCGTGAACCAGTCCTGATTTCCTCCGAATTCTCCATCAATCATAAAATATTCCAATTCTTTTTTCATATCTGCTCACCTGTCCTGTCTATTTGTCTATATAATAATGCAGCCATCTGCTTCCAACACCTGGTATTACTTTTTCAGACATCTGAAAGAAATTCTAACATACTTTCTCAAGCGTACGCAATGGGCGGGGATTGCAGATTTTCTGCAATCCCCGCCCATTATTTCTCTATATTTTGTTATTCTTATAAGCTTCTTGACATCTCTTCGCATACTTTCATAGCTTCGATGATAGAACTTCTGAAGCCGAGCTCTTCTAATGTACGAACAGCTTCAATTGTTGTTCCTGCCGGTGAACAAACCATATCTTTTAATTCTCCAGGATGTTTTCCTGTATCCAGAACCATCTTTGCACTTCCAAGAACAGCCTGTGCTGCAAACTGATAAGCCTGTTTTCTTGGCATTCCGCCTGAAACTGCTGCATCTGCCATAGCTTCGATCAGCATGAATACATACGCCGGTGAACTTCCACTTACTGCTGTTACTACATCCATCAGACGCTCAGGAACGATCTCTGCACGGCTGAAACTTTCCAGAAGGCTCTTTACATATGCGATCTCATCTTCTGTAAGATGTTCATTCGGGCAAACTGCTGTCATACCTTCTCCAACCATAGCCGGTGTGTTAGGCATTGTACGAACGATCTTTACATCTTTTCCAAACTGTTCTGCAAGCCATGCAAGTGTCTTACCTGGTGCAATTGTAATGATAATTTGTTTGTCTGTCACAACATCTTTGATATCAGCAATTACGCTCTCATAAAACTGAGGTTTTACAGACAGAATAATTGTCTCTGCTTTCTGTGCAACTTCTTTATTGTCTGCTGTTACATTGATTCCGTATTCTTTCTGAACTCTTTCTCTTCCAGGTGCAAAAAGATCTGCCCCGATAATTTCTTCTGCAGGAATTACATTATTCTTGATAATTCCGCCCATAATTGCTGATGCCATGTTACCTGTACCGATAAATCCTAATTTCATCCTTATTACCTTCCTTTTTAACCTGTTATGTTCTTTTTGCTCCCGGCACGTGACACATAAACATTCTGTTATGTCCGCTCCGTGCTTTTGTATACGTTTTTTAAATTTGTATACAAATCATTTCTACTGTGACTATATCACTCATTTCTCAAAAAGTCAACACACAACCTTGAATTTTCTTTGAAAACACGTTATAATTTGTATACAAATACAGAAAATGTATACTTTTATATAAAAGCTGATATGCACTGCTATAACTTACTACGTTATTGTGAAAGTACTATTTGAAGGGGGCATTTACTATGGCAGAAAAAAGTCCGTCTCTTGCCACACAGGCTTATCATACCATCAAAGAAAATATTCTGAATCTTACCTATCCTCCGGGCATGGTCCTTACCGAGGCTATGCTCACCAAAGAGCTCGAAATGAGCCGAAGCCCGGTACGCACTGCGATCCAGATGCTTCAGGTCGAAGGACTTATTGTCTCGGACTATTACAAATCTATGACTGTAAAAGAAATTACAGATAAAGATATCAATGAGATTTATCAGTTACGGGAATTATTAGAGGGGGCCGCTTTCCGTCAGATTTTTACCTCCGGGCGGTACGAAGAGTATTCTTACCGTATTGAAGAGAAAGTCGTGCGTATGTGCGCCGCTGCAGGCGATCTGTATGAATGGGAGATTGCAGATACTGCCATGCATATGGAGATTATCAGTATTTTTGACAATGACAGAATCAACCGGATCTATGAAAATAATCTTTCCGAACTGATCCGCATTGGCCAGTATTCTATCCGAAACGGGATGAAAATTCCCAGAACAAATGACAATCTGAAAAAAATGATTTCTTATATGAGAAAGGGAAACTATGAGAAAGCGTTTGAAATCTTGAAAAACGACCATTTCGGAACCGGCCGTAACACCGCATTAAAAATGCATTAATAAAATACGTATATAAAAAACTTGCCAGCTGTACGATCTGCAACTGGCAAGTTCTTTATATATCTCTTATTTTTTAAAATGTTCCAACATGATTGGCATACATTGTTTGGAATATTCTCCCAATGAATATGCTCCTTTGTTCAAACACCAGTCCGAAACCAGCGCACGTTCACACATCGAGTAATATCTGACCAGTTCATTCACCGGTACTTCATCCGATATCTCTCCTCTTTTTTGTCCTTCATCGATCACACTGCTGATCAGTTTATAATATGTCCGGTTCTGATCCAAAAGTGATCTGTGCCCCTGTGCTACAAGCTGTGTTGAATAAAGCGAAGCCAGAAGATCAATGCTGATCTTTTCTTCCAGCATCGAATGTGCTTCGTAGTTTAGATAAAGAAGCTTCTCATAACAGTTCATATCCGGATCCATCTTGGTCTTTAACACTTCGTAATTATCATCCAGAATAATCGACAATGTATTCAACAATTCATCTTTGGTATTAAAATAATAATAGAACGATCCTTTGGATGTTCCTGACAATTCAATAATGTCATCTACCGTTGTTCCATTATATCCTTTTTCATAAAACAACTGCCATGCCGCTGTTACAATTCTTCCTTTTACACTTTTTTTGTTGTCTGTTTCTATTTCCATTTGTTTTCTCCTTATCCGCCCTCTTTTAAAGTACTTTTAGTATAACATACTTATTTTAACAGTGTACACAGAAAATTCTTCTTAATACTTTACTTCAAAACTACTTTCCAGTTCCGGCTCCATCTCTTCGGTATCAATCCAGTCAATCTGGATAAACTGGTTCCGGTTCAATCCCTTCATGAGTTCAAAGATCAGAGTCTCTCTTCCCTGTACTTCCATAACTACCGTCCCATCATATTCATTCTTCACCCATCCGGTCAGATTCATAGATCTTGCCAGATATTTTGCTGTATAACGAAATCCCACGCCTTGTACTCTTCCATGGAATATCATATGTTTTCTTACTTCCGACATCTATTACCACCTCTGAATAATTCAGGGTACTGCGCTACGCAATACCCTGCCTTTTTACATCCCGCTATGCAAGAAAAGCGAATATTTTCAACTTCTTTTGCATAACTTTCTTCACTCGAAATTCTTATGAACAAGCCTGCTGTACTCTTCATAAGCTTCTACTCCCTCAAATGCATCTTTTAACGCATCTCTGATTCCTATATAATACCAGCCTATGATCTTTTTATCCTTCATCCTGAAACGGTTCCATAGTTCTTCTCCATATACCGGATAATCCCTGTCAATATCGCGCATATTCGATAACTTGTCCGCCAATCCTACCATCTGTACTTCTCTCGGTGCATTTCGTATATGTTCGATCGTTGCAGACTTGCGTTCCATCCATGTCTTGGTTTTATCTTCGCTTTCCTGTGCTACAATTCCTGCCACTCGTTCCGAAAATTCCCGTGCAAGGATTTCTCTCGATACACCTTCACAATCTTCAATCGTATCATGTAAAACTGCTGCACTGATAATCTCCTCGTCCTGCGTCATCGTTGAGACAATATCTCCCACTTCGATCGGATGCACAATATATGGCCTCCTGGTTCCTTTCCTGAACTGTCCCGCATGTGCTCTCGTGGCAAATTCAATTGCCTTATTAATCATAATGGTACCTCTCTTTTATCGCATATGGTCTTTGGAGCCGATGATACGGCCTGATTAGTTATGTCTTTAATATATAAATAATATCACCTGATACTTTAAATGACAATAATTTCAGTATATAATAAAAGAAAAGTTGCCTTTGGACCCCGCCGCCTGCTGTCCCTTTCAAGCGCATGGCGGTTTGGATATCCTGGCACTATAAATTGATCAGGGGGAGATAAATTATGGAACAAAAAACAATCTTTATTACAGGTGCTTCCAGAGGCATCGGGAAAAGCATCGCACTTTTATTCGCTTCCCGCGGATATCATACATTTTTGAATTGCTCTTCTTCTGTAGATGAGCTCAAAAAGCTCCGGGCATATATCACCGAAAAATACCATACTCCATGTACACTTGTACCGGGTAATGTAGGAAATCCTGACCACGTACGGGCAATTTACAATAAAATTTATCAGGAATGTACACATCTTGATGTACTCGTCAACAATGCAGGTATTTCCTATATTAATCTTCTGACTGATATGACAGATGAGGACTGGAACCGGATCATTCAAACTAATCTTTCTTCCGTATTTTACTGTTGCAGACAGGCGATTCCTCCGATGGTTTCCAAACGTTCCGGAAAAATCATCAATATTTCTTCCATGTGGGGGACATCCGGTGCTTCCTGTGAAGTTGCATACTCTGCTTCCAAGTCCGGCATCAACGGATTTACCAAAGCGCTCGCCAAAGAACTCGCACCGAGTAACGTTCAGGTTAATGCGATTGCCTGCGGAGTAATCGATACCTCTATGAATGATCAGCTTACCAGCGAAGAGAGAAAGGCTCTTGAAGAAGAAATTCCGGCCGGCAGATATGGTACTCCGAAAGAAATCGCTCAGATGGTATGGAATATTGTACATGCTCCAGAATATATGACCGGACAGATCATCGGAGTTGACGGCGGATTTCTATAAAATTTTTTTGACCAACCGATATTCATACAATACTGTTTCTTAAACATAAGCGAACCGTGCAATAAATATTGCACGGTTCGCTTATGTTTTTCTTTTTATATGTTTTTATTCAAAATCAAGTTCCACGGGGCAATGGTCCGACCCCATGATCTCAGTCAGGATTTTCGCATCTTTTATCCTGTCTTTCAGGCTTTCAGATACACAGAAATAGTCAATACGCCAGCCTGCATTCTTCTTTCTTGCACTGAAGCGGTATGACCACCAAGAATAGATTCCCTCTGCATCCGGATAAAAATAGCGGAACGTATCAATGAACCCCGCATTTAACAGATTCGTAAATTTTCCTCTCTCCTCATCCGTAAATCCCGCATTTTTACGATTGGTTTTCGGATTCTTCAAATCAATCTCTTTATGTGCTACATTAAGATCTCCGCAGAAGATCACCGGTTTCTTTTCTTCTAATTTCTTAAGATATGCAAGAAACGCATCTTCCCATCGCATTCTGTAATCCAGTCGTGCAAGTTCGCTCTGTGAATTTGGTGTATAGACTGTAATAAAATAAAAGTCTTCAAACTCTAACGTAATCACACGGCCTTCTTTATCATGTTCTTCTATTCCCAATCCATAGCTCACGGAAAGAGGCTCTTCTTTTGTAAAGATTGCCGTTCCGGAATAACCTTTTCTCTCAGCATAATTCCAGTACTGATGATATCCCGGCGTATCTAGTTCCAGCTGCCCAGCCTGCATCTTTGATTCCTGTATACAGAAAATATCTGCATCCGCTTCATTAAAAATATCCATAAATCCTTTTTGTGCACATGCACGGATTCCGTTGACATTCCACGATATAAACTTCATATCTTCCTCCCGACCGTTCTTACTTTTTTGTCCCGGATTCACCCATATAGGCGCAGTTTAATAATATACTTTTCTTAAAAACAATCCTCTTGCCGGAGCTAAAAATCCTGCAAGGCTTCTGTCCTCTGCTGCAATTACGACCGGCAGCATGGATGCATCCCTCTTTCCTGCACCAATCTCCAGAAGTGTTCCTGTAAGGATTCTTACCATATGATATAAAAATCCGGTTCCGTAATAGGTGATCCGCACTTTTTCTCCGCTGCTTACTATCTTAATGTTTGTAATCTTACGGATTGGATCTTTGCATTCTTTATCATCCGTAAAACTTGTAAAATTCTTTGGTCCTATCAGATATTTTGTTGCATCACGCATTGCCTCGATGTCCAGTTTTTCCGGATAATGATAGCAATATCTTCTGGAAAAAACATCCGGTTTTTCACGACAGTCAATATAATATTCGTATTTTTTCCCTTTGGCACTCTTGCGTGCATGAAAACCATTCTTGGCAAGTTCTACTTTCACAATACGGATATCTTCCGGAAGATATCTGTTCAGTGAATCTTTGAGTTCCTTGGTATCATATAATTTAGAAAGTTTCACACTTGCAACCTGTCCACGTGCATGAACACCCGCATCTGTTCTTCCCGATCCATCTATATGCACACGATATCCAACCAGTTTACCGATACTCCACTCCAGAATATACTGTATTGTGTTATCTGTTGTGGCCTGTCTCTGCCATCCCTGATATCTGCTTCCATCATAGGAAATGGTTAACTTATATGTTCTCATATTATTTCACCCAATCTATTCTATCGTTCATCTTCTATCATTTTATCTGTTTCTATTATTTCCATATACTGTAAAGATAATTCTATATCTGTTTTCTTTTTGAAAAAGGGAGAAGCAAATAATTTTTTGCTTCTCCCTTATATTCTATCACTTTATTACTTTATAAGCAATTCATTCTTATTCTAATATCTTCTTTAATTCATCCATAAACGTACTTACATCTTTAAATTCTCTGTAAACAGATGCAAATCTGACATAAGCAACTTCATCCAGTGCCTTCAGTTCATCCATGACTGCTTCTCCGATCGCACTGCTTGGAATCTCTTTTTCCTCCAGGCTGAAAACTTTTGTCTCTATTCTGTCAACAACTTTCTGAATATCTGCTGTTGCAACCGGTCGTTTATAGCAAGCACGCACAACTCCATTCTCTACTTTCCGACGATCATACTGCTCTCTTGTATTGTCCTTTTTGATCACAGTCAGTGGAATTGTCTCTACTTTCTCATATGTCGTAAAACGTTTGCCGCATACATCACATGAACGGCGGCGTCTGATAGAACTCCCGTCTTCTGCCGGTCTGGAATCGATAACTCTTGTATCCGGATTATTGCAATATGGGCACTTCATCTGAATCGTTCCTTTCTGTCCATTATACTGTCTTTATATTCAAATACAGTATATCTTTTCCACAAACATAAGTCAAACAAATTTCTCCTATTTTTCTTCATGGATTTCCACCAGAATCAGGTCCGGACCAATCCTTTTAATGCAGGAAAAAGGAATGATATACTCCGTCCCATCTCCGAAAAAATTACACCATTTTCCTCCCTCCGGTACCACCAGGGCCTCTATGCATCCTTTACATTCATCAATGATCAAATCCTCTATATAACCAAGCTTTTTACAGTCACAGCAGTTGATCACTTCTTTTTTCTTCCATTCACTTAATCGAACTTTTGCCATCTTCCCTCACCTGTTTTGACAATATTCTGCTCTTTATTCCATTTTATACTCATTTTCTGTAATAAAGAGTCCTGTTTTAAAATATGCAAAGCCCCCTTCTCCGGTCAAAAAAACAGCCTGTACATCCACAGTGCTACACTGCGTCTATACAGACCGTTTTCCTTTTTATTCTTCGATCATAATAACAGCCACCGGACACTCTTCTTTGGCCTCTATTGCTGCACTTTCATGTTCCGGTGTCACTTTGGCATAAGCTTCTGCCAGGCCGTCTTCATCAAATCGGAACACCTCCGGACATGTTGCGATACATGCTCCGCAGGAGATACATCCGTCTATAACCTTTGCTTCCATGAAACATCCCTCCTTGTAAAATCTCTACAACAGTATGTCTCATTTTCAGCAAATTATTCCTGTTCTTATCTAATCACTGTACCGGTTTTTCCCTTAAGTGCTTCATCGAATTTGTCAAATGATGTGATCAGCGCACTTCTTCCTTCTCTCTTTTCGAGAAATTCAACTGCTGCTCTGAATTTTGGATACATGTTATATTTTCCAAAATGTCCTTCTTCCATGTATTCTTTTGCCTGAGCGACGCTGATCTCTCCAAGCTCTTCCTCTTCCGGTCTGTCCATGTTGATCTTAACTTTCTCAACACTTGTCAGAATGATCAGTTCATCGGCATCTGTCTCTTCTGCCATCTTTCCTGCAGTCAGATCTTTTTCGATTACGGCACTTGCTCCTTTCAGGCGATGATCCTGTTCCAGTACCGGAATACCGCCTCCTCCGCAGGCTATAACAACCTGATCTGCATCCAGTAATGCTTTGATCGCATCAATCTCTACGATGTTGACCGGATTCGGTGCAGATACAATACGGCGGAATCCTTTTCCAGGCTCTTCTACTACATAATTACCTTTTTTGCGCTCGGCACTTGCCTCTTCTGCATCCATATAACGTCCCAGAACTTTTGTTGGTGTATAGAACGCTTCATCGTACGGATCAACGATCACCTGTGTCAGAACTGTACTGACAGTTCTGTAAATACCACGATTCATCAATTCTTCACGGATTGCATTCTGAAGGTCGTATCCGATATAGCCCTGACTCATAGCAGAACATACAGACATTGGTGCTGCCGTATACTCTTCATGTTCTTTGGCAAATTCATTCATTGCTGTATGGATCATACCAACCTGAGGTGCATTACTGTGTGTAATTGCAACCTGATATCCTTTTTCAATCAAATCACCGATAACTTTCGCAGTCTTCTTTACTGCCTCTTTCTGTTCTGGTAATGTCGTACCAAGTGCTCTGTGTCCTAATGCAACTACAACTCTTTTTTTCATAATCTATACCTCTGCTTTTCTAGTATTTTTCTACGAAATAAATATAAGAGAATTATAGTATTTTTCCATGTAAAATGCAATCTTTTTTACCCTTATATTCCCTATAATTCAGTCATTTATCCTGTATACATTTTATAATCTGTCAAAATCCATATCCAGAAGCTCATCAAAAGATTGAATAGAAGCGTCTGCTTTTTCTACTTTGCCGAATCCGTAAGCTGCATAGATCATCGGTATTTCTGCTTCCTTACACGAATTCGCATCTCCCTGTGTATCTCCAACATAAACCGCCTCACTCAGACCATTTCTTTCCATGATAATCCGGATATTCTCTCCTTTTAATCTTCCGGTATAAGCCGGGCAAGTGAAATCCTTAAAATACTCTCCTAATTTTGAATACTGCAAAAATGCTTCAATATATCCGTCCTGACAGTTACTTACAATATACAGTGGATATTTCTCACTTAATTTTTTAATTGTCTCCTGTACACCTTCAAATATCACACATGGACCGGCCGCAACCAATCCATTTTCATATTTCAACATTTTCTCCATGAGCTTCATCATCTCATCTTTCGGCATCTCCGGAAAAAGACTTTCACCAATCGCTTCCATTGGCTTTCCAAACTCTTTTTTCAGATCTTTTTCTTCAAGCTCTTTGTGTTCTATTCCTTCATCCTTGATCACTTTATTCCATGCAACTGCTACCATTTCGGTTGAATCCCATAAAGTACCATCTACATCAAATATAATTCCCTTCATTTCCTTCCTCCGTTATCTTTTTGTTCATAAAACTGTCTTTCCTAAGTATACTATACTTCAAGGCTTTACTACAAGCCCGGTCTTCTTTCAGTCTTTCAGCAGTATCTTTTCCCGTGATTCTATACCTTCCCATGGATTTATCCATATTTCTACATTCTTTTTCAGTTCTTTATTATAATATTTGATCTTTATTATAATCTTACCGTCTGTATAATCATCATACAGCTTTCCTGTGTTTTTATATTCATATGAATACCCCATCTGTCCGTGATTTTTCAGATCCTTCCATTCCCTGGATGATAATTCTTTATTCTTTCTTTTTCATCTTTACGTTTTGTATCTTCTTCGCATTCCATCCCCAAAAGCTCTGTTATGGACACTTCAAAAATCTCCGCCAGTAATTTTAATTTTTCTATATCCGGAATGGCACTGTCTGTTTCCCATTTGGATACAGACTGTCGTGACACTCCTATTTTTTCCGCAAGCTGTTCCTGCGTCATAGATCGTTTTGTTCTCAACTTATATATCTTTTCACCTAATGTCATTTTCTCACCTTCTTATGGTTGACAGCTTTCATTTTTCGTAATTTTCAGATTTTTCATCCACTTTTTTATTTCTTCATATTCACCCGCCTCTTGCTGTGCTATACTGAAGACAGTTTATACAATGTCTGAATCTGCAGAACGCATAGCGATATAAAATATGATTCAGCAACATATGACCGGTTTATGAAAGGAGACTACTATTATGAAAGTTATTGTAATCGGACCAAAAGGTAAAATGGGGAAACTGATCACACAGGTCGCTGCCAGTCGTGACGATATGGAACTGGTGGGTGCAATAGCACCAAAGGGACGGGATTATATCGGAAAGGATCTGGGCACTGTTGCCATGACAGGCTTCGAACTCGGAGTTCCTGTAACCGATGACCTTGAAAGTATCATTGATTCCTGTGATGTCATCATTGATTTTTCCACAAAAGAAATGGCCATGGAAGTTCTGGATCTTGCTATTGCCCATAAGAAAGCACTGGTATGTGGATCGACCGGATTTTCCGCTGAAGAAATGAAACGCTTCGAAGAAGCCGGCAAACAGATCCCGATGCTCTATGCGGCTAACACTTCAAAACTTGTGAATATCATGAACAAACTTCTGGAACTTGTTACTGCAACTTTAAAAGACGAGATTGATATCGAGATTCTGGAAATGCATGATCAGTGGAAGAAGGATGCACCAAGCGGAACTTCTAAAGAGATGGGTGAGATCATGGCTCATGCTCTCGGCAAAGAGCTTAGTGATATTGCAGTCTACGGACGTGAAGGCGAATCACCTCGTGAACCTGGAACCATCGGCTATCATTCCCTTCGTGCCGGCAATATTCCAAGCAGCCATACCGTATACTTCGGAGGCATGGGCGAACGTCTGGAAATTACCCATCACTCCTATAACTGGGAATGCTTTGCAAGAGGAGCCTGTGACTGTGCTGCTTATCTTGAAGGGAAATGCCCTGGGTTCTATTCCATCAAAGATGTGCTTGGAATTTAATCCACTAATGAATGGATCAAACACAGAACTACAAAAAATCCGCCATTGGAAGTTCCTTACGAACGCATGGCGATAAAAATAAAAGGTACATTCCCTTGCATTAAAGTCTGCACAGGAATGTACCTTTTATTTTATTCCGGCCGGATATCAACCTTTTCACACATTAAACAATCAGACCTTCCAGCTCGTCCTTGGACATCACACCCATATCTCTCTTAACGACTTCTCCGTCTTTGAACACCAGAAATGTCGGGATAGACATTACACGATACTGTCTTGCAAGTTCCGGTTCCTGATCTACGTCAATTTTGCATACTTTGATATCTGTACGTTCTTCTGCAATCTCTTCCACGATCGGTGCCATCGTCTTGCATGGTCCGCACCATGTTGCCCAGAAATCTACCATTACAGGTACTTTTGACTCCAGTACTTCTTCATTAAAATTATCTTTTGACAAATGTATAACTGCCATATCTATTTCCTCTCTTTCGTAATGACTATTATCATGTAACTACATGCTTATTATAACCGATTCCCCAAAGTTATCCATATAAATTCTATAAAATATTCTGAAAAAATTATTCAATAATAATTTTGTATGAAGCCTCAAATTCTCCGCCCGCTTCCAGAGCATTTTCCCAGTCTCTGTCTTTTAATTCCCCGTCGAATCTTTCACTGTCACAACGTCCATACCATGGTTCAATGCATACAAACGGAGCCTGTTTTTTCGGTGGTGACCAGATTCCTGCAAGTGGTGCGTCAAATTCTACTGCCAGATATTCCTTCCTCTGTGGATCCGTCAATGCGACCCTTTGAATCTGATGCCCTTCAATTACCAGCGCATCCCCGTCAAACAAATGCTCATCAATAGAAAGGAAGCCGTCTGTCAGCTTATATTCTTTTTTCTGTGTTGTAACAACTCCACCTTCTCCGAATACCGTATTCGTCAGTGATTCCGGTGCATTTCCTTCTCCATCCTTAAACTTCAGGAAATATTCTGACTGCTTCTCGCCTTCTCTGACCGGGCAGAAGAATGCCGGATGCGCACCGATCGCAAAATACATATTTTTCTCATTTGTATTTTTTACTTTCCACATTACCCTGACAGCTGTTCCTTCCAGTCTGTATCCAATCTCCAAATGGAAATGAAACGGATAGACTTTACGGGTTTCATCGGTATCCTCCAACGCCAGCCATGCCTCATCTGTGCTCCGGCTTATCAATGTAAAGTCCATATCTCTTGCAAATCCATGCTGATTCATCGGATATTCTTTGCCCTCATGTCTGTAAACTTTATTCTTTACTCCGCCGACAAATGGAAATAACACAGGCGACGTCCTTCCCCAGTATTTTGCATCTGCATTCCACAAATATTCCTGTCCGTCAGCCTTACTTTTCAACGACCGCAATTCTGCTCCGTGAATATTCACAGTTACTTCTATCTGTTCATTTTCCAATCTGATCTGTTCCATCAATCTCTCATCCTTTCTGTCTGCTCCATTCCTTCTAAACCTTTTCCAGATCCAGTTCTGTTCCATTTAGCACTGCTGACACCAGACCGTCATGTCCGTCATAAACGAGTTTCAGCGAGAAAAACGGAACCTTTTCTGCTATCAGTTTTAAAAATATCTTATCTCCTCTCCAGAGATTCAGATCCTGTATCTTATTAATATCAACCCATTCCAAAACGCCTTCATCACAGGCAATCTGTTCCCCTTCAAAACCATCTGCGTGAAACAAAGACATATATTCTGTCACTCCGTCTCCCGATACAAATGTTACAAGTCCACAGAACCTGTAAGAAGTAAGCGTATACCCGGTCTCTTCTTTTACCTCTCTTAGAACACATTCTTCAGGGCTTTCATCTGCCTCAAAGTGCCCTCCGACACCGATCCATTTTCCCTCATTCACATCATTTTTCTTCTTAATTCTGTGAAGCATCAGATATTTATTATCTTTTTCAATATAACAAAGTGTACTGAGTCCTGTCATTTCATCCTCTCTTTCTGTTATTTTTACATTTAATTTATCTGATTTTACTGCTTTAGTATCCACGGCATTCATGATATGATATGGATACCAGCGTTATAAATATCAGCGTTATACATGCCAGATTTTGTTTCTGGCATTATTATACCTATACTACAGGAGAATTGCAATGAACCGTACAATAGAATACCTGATTACCGAAAAAGAAGACGGACTCCGGATTGAACAATTCTTACGAAGGAAAGGATATTCCGGTCAGAATCTTGCCGAAATCAAACGTATGCCAAAAAGTATACTGGTAAATGGTGTCCATTATTATATGCGCCAGACACTGACTGCCGGAGACATTCTAAAAGTCATTATCTGTGAAACAAAATGCTCTGAGAAAATCCCCCCGGTGGAGATTCCACTGGATATTATCTACGAAGATGAAGACATCATCGTGATCAATAAACCCGCCGGCATGCCGATTCATCCGTCAATGAACAATTATTATAATTCCCTTGCCAATGCACTTGCATGGTACTACCAGAAGCAGGACAAACCTTTTATCTTTCGCTGTTGCAACCGTCTTGACCGCGATACCTCCGGACTCACTGTGGTCTCCAAACACCTTGTCAGCGGAAGCATCCTTTCTACCATGACTAAAAACCGGGAAGTACACCGCGAATATCTTGCAGTAGTAAAGGGCCGTGTCACACCTTCATCCGGAACAATCTGCGCCCCACTTGCCCGAAAAGAGGGAACAATCATTGAACGCATGGTAGATTTTGAACACGGTGAGGAAGCCATCACCCATTATAAACTGATAAGAGAAGCAAACGGACACAGTCTGGTCTCATTAAAACTTGAGACAGGCCGTACCCATCAGATCCGTATTCATATGAAATACCTTGGCTTTCCACTGATCGGTGATTACCTGTATAATCCAGATATGGAACATATGACCAGGCAGGCTTTACATTCCCATCATATGGAATTTGCACATCCGATCACCGGTGAATGGATGTCATTTACGGCACCTCTTCCTGCTGATATGGCAAATGTATTAAAAGACTAAAAAAGCAGTATTGTATTCCGATTTTTCATCGTTATACAATACTGCTTTTCATCTATATCCAGTTATTTTTTAGACTCCTCATATGCCTTCAGTTCATCGAGTGCCTGACCTCCCATCAGGTACAACGCTGCAATGTTGAAGATCGTCATCAGACCGATTCCGACATCTCCCAGATCCCATACAAATGTATAAGTCGCAATTCCTCCAATGAACAACATCACAAGTGCCAATACTTTGTATGCCGTCTGCCAGCACCATTTGTCACCAAACAGATATGCCACATTACATCTTGCATAAAAGAGAATTCCCAGAAATGTAGAAAAACTGAACAGGAATAAGGTCACTGCAATGAATATCACTCCGAATTCTCCCAGATGATATCTCATCGCAGTCTGTAACAGATCCATTCCTTCTTTTCCAGCGACCAGTTTTTCCGGTACCAGTAACATGATCATAGCGGTACAGCTACAGATTACGATTGTATCTACAAACACTCCAAGTGCCTGTGTTAATCCCGCTTTCACCGGTTTGTCACATTCTGCTGCCGCTGCCGCACATGGCGCAGAGCCTGAACCAGCTTCATTCGAAAATAATCCACGTTTTACTCCGTTCATCAGCACTGCTCCAAATCCACCGGCTGCCACCTGGCGGATTCCGAAAGCTTCCTGGAAGATTCTTGCAAATACCCCCGGAAGACTTCCGATATTGGTAATAATAATAAAAATCGTAATGCAGAAATAACACACCGCCATAAACGGAACCATCAGATCCAGTACTTTTACCGTCGCATTCTTACGAAGTACGATAATCGCCGCAAGGATCACCAGAACGATCGTCGTATAAAGTGGCGGAATAGAAAATGCATTTTTAAAAGATGCAGCCACAGAATTACTGATTACCTGACTGATCCCGCACCAGCAGATCAAACCTGAGATGGCAAATAATACTGCAGGCAGTACGCACTTTCTCTTCTTTCCGGTCCTGCCTTCCACATAATCATGGATATAATATGCCGGTCCGCCGCGGAAACCTCCGTATAAAGGATCTTTTTCTTTATGAATCTGAGCAAGTGTTGCTTCTATAAATGCTGTCGAAGAACCGATCAGCGCTGTCACCCACATCCAGAATATAGCTCCCGCACCACCTGCGGATACTGCCGCAACAACGCCGACCAGATTCCCCATTCCGACACGGGTTGCTGTCGATACGATCAATGTCTGAAAAGTAGACAGACTGTTCTTGTCTTCTTTCTTTCCTGTCAGTACCGTTACCATATCCGGAAATAACCTGATCGGAAGTACTCTGGTCCGGATGGTAAAATATATTCCTGCCGGTATCAGAAGTATGATCAACAGTGAAATTCCGACACTACCGCCTCCCGGAAGAGGTATCTGCAATAAATCTCCCCACAAAAAGCTATATACTTGTTCTATTAATTTAACTATCATAGTATAAATATCCTTTCAAAATCTCAGGACTTTAAAGCACTACACTTTAAAGCCCTGAATTACATCATACTATATTCTGATCTATATTGCAAACTGAAACTTACTTTTGTTCATTTATCCCTGTAATCATAAATATTAATCAATCAGGTCGTTCTGGAATCTGGACAAATGCTCATACGGAAGAATCAACCTTCCACGGTAAAGTCCACATCCGTCATTGATCAGACTGTTATTTACTGCCGAAAACATATTCACATCCAGTTCAGCCAGCTTAAGATTCAGAAGTTTCATTCCTCTCTCATAAGCCTCATCAAAATACAGACACTCTCCTTCCGGGATTGCATCTCTTCTGGCCCGTTCATGTTCCTGCTCTTTTTCATAACCGATATGATTTGCCGAGCCTATTTCTGCAATGTCATCCATCATTTTGGTTCGAAGCTGTACCTCCATATAACATCTTGAACTATTATCGTAAAATGTAATATGTAAAGACTGATAATTATTCGAACTATGGCTGCAGATATAATCTCTGTAATACGGTTTCACTGATTCGTTCAAAAGCGGGGATGTACTTTCCTTTATCCCCATGGCCGGTTCTGCACTAAATCCCTGCTCCTCCAAAAATCCCGGCAGTACATTTGCGATCTGATACAGGTATTTCCGCTCCTGCTCTTCTCTGTCTTCTTCACTGTTCAGATGGCATCTGGGAACTGAAATAATAATTCTGTAAGCGATTAAATCTCTAAAGCAACTCAATCGTTTCTTAACTTCTGCTATGCTCGGATATTTCCCGTGTTCTTCATAATAATCATAAATGAATTCCACCACATAACCATTGAATTTCTCTTCTGCCCGGATCAGTGATTTGATCCTTCCTTTGAAAGTAAATGCCATAAACGGATATTCTTTCGCCATATATTTGTAAAACTCTCTCATTTTCTGAGACTGCGCAGTTAAGAAATCATTATGCTCCAGAAGTTCCTGGATCTGCAACAGAAAATTACAATGAATCATATCTATTTCATTTCCTGTTTTCTTGGCATCTTTTCTCAGATCTTTGATGTAATTGTGAAGAATCCGAAGTACTGTATCTCCGGAATACAGATAGTCATTTAATATAACCATCTCTGTCACACTCCTCTTCTGTCTTTTTTCTTCTCTCCTGATTTTTTTATTTTACCAAATTTTTCTTAAACATGCCAGACTGGTAAAAACGAAGTTTTTCCCTTTTACGCTTCCATCCTTTTCAGCTCCGGCATCACTGTACATAGCATCGTGATAAAGCAGATACTTCCACCGATCACATTTGATACCGGCTCGGCAAGGAATACCCCATCCGTTCCCATATGTAATACATATGGCATCAGATAAGTAAGCGGAACTACAATGAACACTTTACGAAGCAGTGAAAAGAAGATTGCCTGCTTCTTCTTATTCAGTGATTTAAATACTGTTTGTCCCATATACTGCAGATCCATAAATATAAACGCCGCAAAATATTGTTTCAACGCCGGAACGGCATCTTTCATAAGAGTCTTATCCGAACTGAATATCCGGATCAGGACTTCCGGAATCATGATAATACTTCCCCACATCACTCCTGTATATATAAGGATCATAACTGCCAGAACTGCAATTGATTTTCGCACACGCGCAGGACGACGAGCCCCGTAATTATAGCTTAAGATCGGAGACGTTCCTTCATTTATCGCATGGATCGGAGTCTCCACAAGCTGACGCACACTGGAAATGATCGTCATTACAGAGATATAAATATCTCCGCCTGTAACAGACAGTACGTTGTTACAACAGATTGTCACCAGGCTGTTCGTAAGCTGCATAATAAATCCGGCCATCCCCAGACTTACAATATTTTTCGCATACCCTGTACATTCCGATATCTCATTCTTCCGTAAAAACCGTACTTTCAATTCTGCTTTTCCTGTAAGGAAAAAAAGAACAAAGGCTGCCGATAATGTCTGTGACAGTATGGTCGCAATGGCTGCGCCCCGCACTCCGAATCCGAGAACAAAGATAAACAGTGGATCAAGTATCAGATTCGCAACTGCTCCGATTGCAACAGAAAGCATTCCAACTACAGAATATCCCTGGGCATTGATGAACGGATTCATCCCGACTGCGATCATTGACGGCAATGTACCGAGCAGATAGATCATCATATACGGATACGCATACACCAGTGCACTCTTAGAAGCTCCAAACAAAATTAAAATCGGTCTTGCAAATAGTACCCCCGTCACCATCAATATCACACCACTGACACAAACCATGGAAAAAGAAGTATTCATAATACACACGGCTTCTCTCTCCTGCCTTTTCCCTCTGGAAATAGAAAAAAGCGGTGCACCTCCGCCTCCAAAAAGATTTGCAAATGCAGTAATGATCACGATCAACGGAAAGCAGATTCCAACTGCCCCCAGTGCTTTCGTTCCCACCTCCGGGATACGTGCAATATATACACGATCCACAATGTTATATAATAAGTTTAAGATCTGAGCAACGAGCATCGGAAGTGCTGCACCAAGAATATTCCCGGTCACGGTTCCATTTTCAAAGTCAACTCTTTTCATATTTTTACTCATTCCTTTTCTTTTTTCTTGCGTTTTCAGTATAACATCGGTTATTATATATGTAAATTATTGTTTTTATATGGCAATTCAACATTTTTTATATGGTTTTGTTCATAAATAACTCTTATATTTTTTATTTTTATCATATAGAGAAAGGAAATTTTATGGAACTGAAACAGTTAGAATATTTTCGTGCTATCGTAGATGCCGGGACCATCAGTGGTGCGGCCAGAGATCTTCATATGACACAGCCTCCTCTCAGCTATCAGATCAAAATGCTGGAAGAGGAATTACAGGTGCCGCTTTTTCTTCGTGGTAAAAAAAGAATCACTTTAACCGAAGCCGGGAAAACACTTTACGAACAGGCCGGAAATCTCCTGATGCTTTCCGACCTCGCCAAACGTGAAGTGATAAAATCCAGCCAGTCTGCCACTCTGCATATCGGTATGACCCCTTCCACCGTATCAATGATGTCCGATCATCTTCTTCATTTTGCAAAGAAGTATCCCAAAGTGCGTTTTGATGTACACGAAGGCTCAACCTTTACACTCAAAGACCAGCTGGAAAACCGGATCATCGACCTTACTACTCTGCGGACTCCCATTGCATTGAACGGATGTGAAACAAAGCCGCTCTTAAAAGAAAGCCTTATGGCTATGAGCATTCCTGATTCCCCGCTTCTTCAGGAACGTTCTTCTATCCCGCTTAAAGAGCTTTCCAGACAGCCGCTGATTCTTTCATACCGCTATCGTAAATATATGCTGGCAGCCTTTGAACGTGCCGGACTGATGTGTGATATATATTTCACTTGCGGAGATGCCCGCACTGCCATGACCATGGCAGAAAAAGGGCTTGGTATTGCTATCCTTCCTGCTTCAATGCAGACGCTTTCTTCAAAACTTACATCATGCAGGATCTCAGGCGCAGATCTTACTACAGAGATCCTGCTGGCATGGAGAAAAGAACAACTCCCGGAGGAGATTCAGGACTTTCTAAAAATGTGGGATTAGCAGATCAGAATCTTGTCCACACACAATCCCTGTCAATCTCTTCCAGACTCGTCACTCCACACATTTTCATCGTATCTTCCAGTTCTGTTCCCAGCTTTTCGATATAAGATTTCACGCCTTCTTCTGCGCCTCCGTATACAGCTGTCACAAATGGTCTTGCAATGATCACTGCATCTGCTCCCAATGCAAGTGCTTTAAATACATCCACACCACTGCGGATTCCACCGTCTACGAATATCTTCATAGAATCACCTACTGCCAGTGCAATCTCTTCCAGAACTTCTGCTGTCGCCGGGCACTGATCCAGTACACGGCCGCCATGATTCGATACTACAATTGCAGATGCTTCCGCCTCTTTTGCTTTCAATGCTCCTTTGACGGTCATAACACCTTTCACAATAAATGGTGTGCCTGCCATCTTCGCAATCTGACGGAGTTCTTCTACCGTCTTACTTCCTGCCGGTGGCTCCATATTCTTAAGAAACGGAAGCCCTGCTGCATCAATATCCATCGCCACTGCGAGGGCTTTCGATTCATGTACCATCTCCATCTTCCCGGCAATCACATCCAAATTCCATGGTTTCACAGTCGGGATTCCGATTCCATCTGTTTTCTTAATCGCTTTTGTTGCTGCAACCATCACATTACTGTCCACGCCATCTCCTGTAAATGCAGCAATTCCGTATTTTGCACAGGAAGATACCAGAATATCATTATATGCCACATCATCCAGGCAGTCTCCATAATGTAATCCTACTGCACCAACCGGACCTGCAAAAAACGGATATTTGAATTTCTTCCCGAAGAGCTCCAGTGATGTATCCACCGGTTTATTCTCGGCAATTGTATCCATCTGTACACGGATTTCCTTCCATTTGTCATAATTGCGGATAGCTGTATCCCCTACTCCCTTTGCGCCCGGTCCCGGCATCTGGTTCTTACAGGCACGTCCGTTACACTCCGGACAGGCTTTACAATAATTTCCAATACGTGTTCTTGCATTTTCTATACATTCTGAATAATTCATATTTTCCCCTCTTTTCTTTCGTTTCCTAACATCTTCCACAGTTTCTGCAGGGATTACATCTTAATTTTTTCAGTTTTAGATTCCAGTCTTGAATTTCCGGTAACTTTTCCCCGGTTATCCACCTTTTCATCCCATAATGATCTGAAACCGTAATTTTATCCCCATTCCACTCAATCTCCAGTGGATACAGTGTAATATTTTCAGGATTCATACAGTTCTGATGAAGTCTTGGTGAATACACTTCTTCTCCCCAGGATACGGCCTGATCTATTGTCCGAATCCGTATATGCGTCTCACTGATACGTAAAATCTCCGGTTCCGCTGCACAATGATATCTTTCAGGTATTTCATTCTTGAAAACAGAAATGATTCCTAACGGCATCCTGATCTTTTCATTCTTTTTCATCTTAATATCCGATCTCCTCCAGAATCCGCTCAACAAGTCTCACATTTTTCAGCGAAAATTCTTCCGTAACCGCCGGCTTCTCATTTTCATCGATACATCTGCCAAATTGTTCTACCTCCAAGCGATAATTCTGTGGAACTTCTACCGTCTTTACTTCTTCCTCCCCCTCAGCCGTACGAATCGTATAGCTTAATTCTCCATCACCATTGAATGAAAATTTGGTTCCGGTAATGCTTCCCTTCGTTCCATCTATCTCCAGACGGTCCAGTCTCCTGTCCTGATCCGTTGCAAGTGTCATGCCACAGGTAAATGCTGCTTTCTTTCCATCTGCGAATTCCATGACCACAGAAGTCAGCTTATCGATCTTTTCTTCCGAAAAGATTGCGGAAGCCTCGACTTTTTCTGGTTCTTCATTCAGAAGTCCTAACGTCAGACTTGTGTTGTATACTCCAAGATCGTATGTACACCCTCCAAGAGTCTCCCGTCTCATCCGGATATTTTCCTTATTATAATCCGATGTGATAAATGCAGAATCTATATAACAAACTTCTCCTATCGTTCCATCTTCTATCTCTTTCTTAATTGCAGTGATATATGGACTGTGCTGATACGCAAAAGCTTCCATAAGATATACATGATTCTCTTTTGCCGTGTCAAATAATTCTTTTACCTGCTTTTCACACGGTGCAAGCGGCTTTTCACACAGTACATGTTTGCCGCTTTTCATAGCTTTCACGGCCCACTCATAATGTAAAGTATTTGGCAGCGCAATATATACCGCTTCCACTTCCTGATCATCCAACAATTCTTTATAACTTCCATAGGCTTTTTCAAATCCGAATTTTTCTTTAAATTGTTCAGCTTTGTCTATGTTTCTTCCGGCAATTGCATATAATTCGCAGTTGTATGCCTGTATCATTCCCGGAATGGTACAACTTCTGGCAATTCCGGCAGTTCCTATAACGCCCCACTTGATTTTTTTCATTGTTTTACGCCTCGCTTATGTATGATAATTTTATTTTAGCACTTTTGGAAACATTATCCTACTAAAAAAATGTACCTTTTATCCTTATTACTCGGGCACTGAAATTTACTTTTTCAAATCAGCCGTTTTTCATATTTGGGGAATACTTTGTGCTGCACATAACGCCCCATACCCCACTTCCTCATTCGGATACTCGTCAAATCCCGGTACTTTTTTCGCTCCACGTCTCAGATATGCCTTCACCTTCTCCCCATATAGATATGGATCGTTTTCTCTCACAATCCCCCATTCCATCAAAAGCGCTGCACTTCCTGTCACAAATGGCGTGGCAAAGGATGTTCCTGTAAATGCCGCATATCCTCCGCCCACTGTTGTTGTCATAACTTCCACTCCCGGTGCCACAAGATCCGGTTTCACCATATTTGTAAGTCTGGTAAATCCTCTTCCCGAAAAATCCGCATATGCAAATGTCCTTGCGTCATATGCTCCTACGGATATTGCACGGCTGGAAGAAGATGGAATTGTGAGCGTCGTAGCATCTGTTGGAAACAAGAATCCTGTTCCACGATTCAATACATTGTCGCTTGGAAGCCACATTTCATATTGTCCTGTCACAATCTTCCCGGCACTTAGAACAATTCTCCATATTCCTTCTGTCAGATAACTTTCTACCGGAAGCAGATCTATATAGATTTCCTGGGAAATGCTGTAAGGACTTGGTTCCCCATAATAAAGCAGTATTTCTGTCTGACCAATTCGGAAGCGATGTGGTCCCAATATCTCCGGTACCGGTCCGACCCGCACTCCCGATGGATTGATGATCGAAATCTCTATTTGATCCGTATATTCTTTCCATATCTGGATACTGATCGATGACTGTCTGCTCTGAATTGCAAGCTGAATTGTCTCTTCTCCTTCTGAAATAATTCTACCGGAAGTATGCCCGGCACTTGCCGCTTCATTTCCGGTTCCGATGCAAAATACACTCTTCCATATATTGGACACATCATCGATATACCGTTCCAGAAGTGTCGTCCCGTCATGTCCGCCGTATGTATTCCCAAAACTGATATTCACAGCTACAGGCATCCGAAGCTCCAGTGCCTTTCTTATTATATAATCAATCCCCATCATTAGCTCTGTCGTTCTTGGGAATCCTTCCTGTATGGGATTACCAAGTTTTACAACGATCAATTCACTCTGCATGGCAACTCCGGCATAACGTCCTCCACTGTTGCTTCCATTTCCTGCTGCTACTCCCGCCACTGCCGTACCGTGTCCGGAAATGTCCTGGCTTCTCACAAGCCTTCTCTGTTCTGATACAGTTTGTGCATTTAATGCTTCATCTATTTGTCCTTTCGTATACTCCACACCGATGCTGTATCCAACCGGTGCTGTTTCCCCATCTGCCGGATTCAGAGACTGATCCCACAGATACCGAATCCTCGTGCTTCCGTCCGCATTTCGAAAATCTATATTCGCATAATCGATTCCCGAATCTATGATTGCAACCAATATTCCCTGTCCATACAGAGAAAGGCGTGTATCCTGTACCGCATTGATACAAGACACACGTCTTCCTTCTGCTGCCTGAAAGAACAGCCGTTTTGGTTTTTCTACATATTCAACTTCCGGAATTTCCGATAAGATGTCGATTCTGGATTCTGTAATTCGGATGACTGCATATTCATTTTGAAGTTCTGTTACTTTGGATGCTATCTTCCTGACTCGGTCCAGATTTACGGAATATTTGATGATCAGATCCCATTCCCGGTCAAGCGGATCATATCCAACATTTAAATTCAAGGATTTTTCCCGCTCATCTTCCGCGGAATTCAGTGCAAGATTTAAAAGATTTTCTAGTTTCTGACTGGTCATACATTAACTCCAGATGCTTTTGTTATTAATATATGTACTTTGTAAGCCATAGGGGACACTGAAAAAGCCACTTTTTTACGTCCCCTATGGCGTCATCACTTCTCCCAGCACTCGCCCCACTGCCCCGGCAAAATCATTAATATTCTGAATCTGCACCAGTTCTCGGTCGAATATCTCTCTTGCTGCCTCTCTGGATTTTGCACTTCCCATGAAGATTCCTATGACCTGGATTCCTTTTTGCTTTAACCTCTGAACTTCCCTTGCTGTATCCTCTATTGCTGGCTGGTCAGTATATTCCTTGTTCGTATAAAAAGCTCCCTCACCGATATTCTGGTCGTCCATAGGGTTTGCATCCGTCAGTACAAGTAAAATTCTTTTTGCTTTCTTACTTGCTTCCATCAAATATCCTGCTGCACGCAGAGCCAGTCCGTCCCGGTTATTTCCTGCCGCAACATATCCGAATAATTCATTTCCAACCTGTTCTTCTTCATAATCTTTAAAGATCCGCATCACCGTAAAGCCCCGGATACTGCAATAGGAATATATCTGTGCCGGTATTCCACACTCTTCCAGACTTTCTGCCAGGACATATGCCTGCGCCGCAATTTGTTCCTGCATCTGCTTTCTGGAAGACGATGCATCGATCAGCATATCGACTGAAAATCCCGGAATCTCCACTTCTTCTTTCCGTTCGAATACTCTTGGATTATCCAGATAAACTGCTTTCCATACTTCTCTCGGATTGATCTTCCCGTGCGTTGCCATTTCTGGAAATGTCTCGTCCTGTGTCTCCAGACAGATGCGTAATTTCTCTGTAAGTTTTCTTATACTGTTTCTGTATATTGCACGATTCTTCTCATAATACTGTTTATTTTTCTCATATTGCTGGGCAGATTCTTTTTGAAATTCCAGGATTTCCTGTCTTTCTCGTTTTCTTTCTATTTCCGAAAGTTCTTTTAATTTTGTTTTGCTCTTCTGCTTTTCTTTCCATCCTGATCTTCCTCTTGTAAAGAGTACATGACAATTCTTATGTTTATCCACACATATCTCCCGCTCTATTCTTTCCTGCTCAGTCTGCGGGTACATATTCTTGCCAAAGCAGGCTTCTACATATATTCTTGCCTCCCCCGGATCATTTTTTAATGAGAACTGCACCAGATAATGCTTTGACCGCTCTATAACTCCTGTTTTTTCCTCACTGCCAACGTCTTTATCTTCATAATGCTTCGCCCGTACATATGTGGCACTCACTTTTCCAACAGAATGGAATGCTCCGGCAACTTTCTGAAGAAAGTAAACACCCTTTTTTTTCGCAGCTTTTGACGGACGATAAGAAAAATATTTCCACAGATTCTCTCGTGTCTGTTCCAGAATCTCATCCGTTGTCATCTCTTCCGTATAGGAAAATGCATGCAAAAGTTCTTCCTCTTCTGTAGTTAGTTCGGATGGCTGTCCCAAAATTTCTCTGCAATGTGCATTCCGGATTTGTTCTATCCTTGCATATTCTTTATAATTCCTGTAACGGTTCAGATTATCCAGCGCATACTCCCTTCGCAGTTCTTCCATTACTGATCTTATTTTTCTTTCTTTTTGGTACAATGCATTCTCAAGTCCGATCCAAAGAAGACCTTCATACAGTTCCCGGTCTTTTCCTCCCAGCTGATTAAAAAAATCATCTATTTTCTCCTGATCGTACCATTTGTAAGTCAGACCGATAATCAGATTCAGATACATATCTGCCGTTCCGTTCGATGCAAATGCAAGGAAAAGTGGTTCAAGTTCATAATTTTCTGCCGCCGCCCATATAAAATTGCATGCTCTTTTTGCTTCTCTTAATTCTTGTTCTTCTATTTCCGCCATGCTATAACACACTACTTTCCTGCTACTTCACAAACAAATCTTTTTTCACCGTTTTCTTCGAAATTCTTGTACGGATCGTATCACGAATCAGGGTCTGTTCATAGGTATCAAATGTTTTATTGGTAATTCCCATATCCAGTGCCGTAAATATATCAAGTCCTTTTTCCATCAGACCGACTGCTCCTAAGAGACCACGCAGATCCAGAGCCTTGGAAGATATCTCTCCATTTTCACATTTCTTATGTAATTCCAGAAACATAAATGTCAGTTCTCCTGCTCCTTCTTCCCTGATGTCCGGATAATGCTTTTTTATTAATTTAATCAGACTTTCCTTTGAAATCATCGGCATCTGGATTACGACAAATCTGGATACCAGTGCTTCATTCAGTTCTTTTGTACCCGCATATCCGTAGTTCATCGTTGCAATGAATCTTGTCGCCGGATGTAATTCCATACGTTCGTATCCTGGAACATCAATCGTCCTCCGGAAATCCAGTGTCGCATGAAGTACTGCCATTGCTTCACTTTTTGCCATGTTGATCTCATCTAATATGGCAAATCCACCGGCTTTTGCCGCTGTATACACCGGCCCCGGTCTGAAAGATACCTCTCCCCCACGGAATGTATCCATACCAATCAATGAAGCTGCATCCATATTCACATGAAACGACACATCCCACCGTGGTCTTGCAAATACTCCCGCCAAATTTTCTGCAAACAGACTCTTTCCCGTTGCTTTCGGACCTGCCAACAGAATATTCTCTCCACACAAAATTGCGGTAATTGCCTGCTCCCAGACTTCTTTTCCATAGTAAAATTGTTCCAGTTTCGGAATTCTTGAACCATATTCTTGTTCTACCGGGTATGTTTCCCTATATTCTGTTATCTCACGAATCAGATCATCTCTGATTCCAAGTTCTCTTAATTTTTCCAGCAATTTCTAAGGCTCCCTTTCTGAAATGTTGTTATTTATAGATATACACTATCCACTTCTCCATATTTTATTACTTAAAAATACACGAATCAAAGATTTTCCCTTTTTCTTACAAACTGCAGGAATTTCTTCACCGCTACCGAAGCATTTTACTTATATTCTATTCTACTATATAATAAAAAACAAGAAAACTATTACATAGGAGGAATCGCCAATTATGTCGACAAAAAAAGCCAATCTGATTCTTACAACCTGCTCTATGGCATGGGGAACTTCTTATATATTTATGAAACTTGGAATTGAGGGACTTTCCCCTCTGATGCTGATGGCTCTGCGTACGGGAATCGCATTTCTGATTCTGGTACTTATATTTTTCAAAAGATTACTGAACGTTAATAAAAGACTTTTACTCTACAGTGCCATCACCGGCTTTTTGCTTTTTACAAACCTTACGCCAATCCTTTACGGATTAAATACGATCACTGCTTCTCAGAGTGGATTCATCCTCAGCACCACCGTTGTGCTTGTTCCGATCATTCATGCAATTATTTCCCGCAGACTTCCGGAGCATCATGTCAGGCTTGGAATCATTATCGTATTGATCGGAATGATACTGATCAACGGCGGTGATATATTTGCTGTCAAGCCCGGAATGCTGCTTTGTATGCTTTCGGCTTTCAGTTATTCAATCAATATTGTATTAAACAGCTATTTTACCAGACAGGTAGATCCACTTGCACTCGGAATCTACCAGCAGGGCTTTACCTGTCTTTATTCCATAATCGGTCTGCTATTGTTCGGATCCCCGATATTTCCGAGCACCGCGTTGGACTGGATCTCCGTTCTTGGACTTGCTCTTTTGTCCTCAGCTTACGGATTCGTTGTACAAACTGTTGTGCAGCAATATACAACACCGGAGAATACCGGATTCCTGTTCTCCCTGGAACCGATCTTTGCAGCGATTTTTTCCTTCATCTTCCTGCATGAGAAGCTCACAGAGATGGGATATCTCGGGGCCATTTTCATTCTTGCAGGAGTGTTTACCGCTATCGATGCCAAAAGTACGGTAATGGAATTAATCACCGGAAAATCCGTTGCAGAAGCTACATCCAAAAGATAGCAGAAAATCCGTTGTCTTGTCCTGATATGCTCCCTTTACTGAAAATCCAGTAAAACAGGAGATGCCATTGACTGACAACGGATTTTTATCTTTTCTACAAAATCTCTGCTTCTAATTTTCTATAAATCGCATCTGCAAGAATCTTATGACTCTGTCCATCCATATGCTCCTGATCTGCTTCCGACGGATTCGCATAATCTGCTGCCCGCATGAATCGTTTGCCATACTTTCCGGCCACTTTTTCATATACCGGTTCTAATTTCTTTGATACTTCTACGGATTCTGGCGAAAATTCCTGATCATATCCGTCCTGCCATACCTTTTCTCCCAGATAGATCGGAGATATCACAAGAACCTTCATCTTATCTGCATACTGATTGATCTGCTCCAGTAACCTGGCAATTCCTTTTCCGATGATTTCTGCTGACGCTCCGAATATAGTTTTGCAGTCATTCGTTCCAAGCATCAACACGACTGCATCCGGCGTGTGCGTCTCTAATAATGTCGGAAGCAATTCTGTTCCCCGTCTTCCCAGGCGAAGCGGATCTTCAAATATGGTCGTTCTTCCACACAGACCTTCCTCAACAATTCTAATATCTCGGTCCGCCAGTTTTTCCTGTAAGATTCCGGTCCATCGTTCTTCCCACGGAAAACGCTTTCCGGTCTCTCCATCTAACCCCCACGTATTCGAATCCCCAAAGCATAATATCTGTTTCATTACTTCCTGCACCTGCCTTCTGAGCTTTTCTCTCTTTTATCTTTTAATAACTGGAGTTTAACACCGTTTTCCTATTAAGTCAATATGTTTTATATGTTTTCTGTGTTTTTGCTTTCCATCCTACTTTCATTTATGTTATACTATCTTATAGTTTGTTTGTACCAATCATACAAGGAGGAATTCAACATGAATGAAAGATTAAAACAACAACTTGATTTCATTCTCGAAATTGATAAAGAAAAGAATATATTAAGACAAACCCACCTTTCCGGACACGGAAGACGTGAAAACGATGCGGAACATGCCTGGCATATGGCAATTATGGCATACCTGTTAAAAGATTATGCCAATGAACCTGTCGATATCGCAAAAGTTATGATCATGTGCCTGATCCATGACATTGTGGAAATTGACGCCGGAGATACTTATGCCTACGATACAGAAGGATTAAAGACGCAGAAAGCACGTGAAGATGCTGCCAAAGAACGGATTTTCTCACTGTTACCAGAAGATCAGAAAAAAGAACTGACTTCATTCTTTGATGAATTCGAAAATTACCAGACACCGGAATCCAAATTTGCACATTCCCTGGATAACCTGCAGCCATTGCTTCTCAATAACAGTAACGGCGGTGGCGACTGGCGTGAGCATCAGGTTACTTCCGAACAGGTATACGGAAGACAACGGAAAACGCAGCTGGGATCTGAGACTTTATATAAAGTAACAGACCAGATACTCAAAGAAAATATAGAAGCAGGAAATATTAAAGAATCATAAGCAATGTTTTTCTTTCTACAGGACCTGCCACCGGCAGTCCCTGTAGAATGCATAATAAACAAAACATCATATTATTTTTCTATTAATACCTTTTATTCTCTCCTATAATATTAATTTCTTCCTGCTCTCTATTAATTTAAAATAGAAAACGCCATAACCACAATCCCAAGAACCACTAATATCACACCCGTCGCCCGGTTCAATGTCTTCGGTGTTGCCTTATTCGCAAATACTGCCGCAATCCTTGCCCACAACAGTGTGAACACAATACATAAGATCCACACCGCTATATTCGGCATTCCCCCGATTGCAAAATGCGAAACTGCACCGGTAAAGGCAGTAAATGTCATGATGAACACACTCGTTCCTACCGCCGTCTTAAGCTCATAGCCCAGGACAGAGGTCAGGATCAAAAGCATCATCATACCGCCTCCGGCACCGATAAATCCACAGATAAATCCGATCATAACACCACAGATTAACGACTGCACTGCACGTTTCTTCGGCGATACTTTTTCCATGGCTTCTTTTGTCGTCATGACAGGTTTTACGATGAACTTAATGCCGAGCAAGAATGTCATAAATACCGAGAAATTTCCCATCGTTGTAGATGGTACCAGACTGGACACATAACTTCCCACAACGGTAAAGGCAAGTACACTGACCATCATGATCAGACCATTCTTCACATCCAGATTCTTATTCTTTCCATATGTATAGGCAGATACTGCGCTTGCAAGTACATCTGATGAAAGTGCAATTCCGACTGCCATATATGGATCCATTCCAAGAAATGTGATCAGCATCGGACTGATCACTGCCGCCGCACTCATTCCTGCAAATCCGGTTCCGAGTCCGGCTCCCATCCCCGCGAAAAATGTTACGATAATCATTAATATTGTATTCATCTAGTTCTTTTCCTCCAACATCTTCTCTATATTCGCTTCCATATGCGCCATTCCTTTTTGAAGAGCTTTTCTTGTATCTTCATCCATTCCTTCAAATAGTTTTTCAACGAACGACTGCTGAAGTTTCTGTCCTTCTTGGATAATCTCTTTTGACTTTTCTGTACAGATCAGATTGACTTTTCTTCGGTCACCTTCTACACTTTTCCGCTCCAGATAGCCTTCATTCACAAGTTTATCCACATTTACCGATACAAGATTGGCTTTAATTTTTCGTATTTCTACGATGTCTCTGGCAGTTTTGTATTCTGGGTTGTTCGCCAGGAAAAGTAAGATGTCAAATGCGGTCTGTGGAATATTCAGTTCATGACATAACGGTTTGCAGGTCTCACTGTATGCCTTTGACAGCTTTTCTGCAAATTCGATTCCTGTGTTCATATATGTAGCTCTCCTTTTATTTCAATTTTGAACTATTCATTTTTGTATTAATATAACACTTAGAAATAATTTTGTAAAGTACTATCTGATATGCACTTATATGCCAGTGCAAAGCAAAAGCCTTCCGAGTACCGACTCAGAAGGCTTTCCTGCTCTTTTAAAAATGAGCTGTTTTATTTCGATTACTATATTTCCATCATTCCGGACATAACACATCCTCCAACTGCTCCACATTTTTTCATATCATTCCACTGTTCTTCATCGAACTTTATTCCGCCTATTCCATACACCGGAATGCTGACTTCCCGGCAAACTTCTTTTAAGAATCCCAATCCTCTTGGCGGTAATCCCCTCTTACAATCTGTCGCATAGATATGCCCTGCCGTAAGATAGGAAGCTCCCAATTGCTCTGCTTCTTTCGCTTCTTCTACAGAATGTATAGAAATTCCAATCTTTGTAAATTTTTTCTTTTCTTCATCAGCTATTTTTTGCAAAATCGGAAGTGGCAGATGTACAGATGTACATCCCAGTTCTAGTGCAGTCTTCCAGAAATTATGAAGAATACAAGACACCTGATAACGGCGGCAAATATTCATTACTTCTTTTGCCAATGTCCCATATTCCTCTTCTGTCAGATCTTTTTCTCTTAAGATCACAGCTTCCGGATGTATCTTGCAGACTCTTTCTATCTGCTCTAAAAACGGGCGGTTGCATAATTTCCGATTGCTGACTGCAATGATTTTAAAGTCCTGATTGTTTACAGATTTTATCACTGACAACTCCTTTCAGCTGTATTCGGCATGTTTTTAACACAAGATACTCCCTGTTACACATAGATATAATCACTCATCACCGGCTGAAGATTGTGTTTCAGAAGTGCCTGATAGACCTCATCTACCGAACGTCCATCCGAGATTTCAAACTGATCGTCACCCTTGTCTTCGATATCTTCTACATGACTTCCGATACCGGTACTTACACCAGCAGATATCTTCGTTGCCGCAATACTTACCAGATTATCGCGGACTCTTTCACACTCTCGTGTCGAAACCGTGATGCTTGCAAATGGCATAAACAGGCGGTATGCACACACTACCTGCAAAAGCTGCGGTTCGTGCACATCCATCGGATTGATCCTGTCATTATTGATGATCGGACGAAGTCTCGGACATGAAAATGCGATCTCTGCATGTGGATATTTTCTCTGTAATAAATATGCATGATATCCGGTCGCAAATGCATCTTTTCTGAAATCATCCAGCCCCAGAAGTGCTCCGAATCCAACTCCACGCATGCCGCCTTTCAATGCTCTTTCCTGTGCATTTACACGATACGGGTAGATTCTCTTATGCCCTGCAAGATGAAGTGTCTCATATTTATCTGAGTTATATGTCTCCTGAAATACCGTTACATAATCTGCCCCACATTCATGCAGATATGCATATTCGTCTGAATTTACCGGATAAACCTCCAGACCAATAACTTTAAAATATTTTCTGGCGATCTTACATGCTTCACCGATGTATTCTACTGTAGATTTGTTACGGCTTTCTCCTGTCAGAATCAGGATTTCCTGCAGACCTGTCTCAGCGATCGCCGCCATCTCTTTTTCGATCTCTTCCGCATTTAACTGTGCACGGTTGATTTTGTTATGGCAATTAAAACCACAGTAAATGCAATAGTTCTCGCAATAATTTGCGATATAGATTGGTGTGAACATATAGACACTGTTACCAAAATGTTTTCTCGTCTCGATCTGCGCTGCCTGCGCTATTTCCTCCAGAAATGGCAGTGCTGCCGGTGACAATAACGCCTGAAAATCTTCCGGTGTGCGCTCTGCATGTGCCAGTGCACGTTTTACATCTTCTGCTGTATATGTATTATAATCATAAGCCTCCATGGCTGCCACGACCTGGTCGAGTATTTCTGATCCGATATCCTCCATGCCTGGAAGATAGGTCATGTGATCGATCCGGTTCTTCTTCTGGTCTTCCAGAATCTCCTCGCTTAAAATACTTTCATTAATATGTGTATCTTCATGATTTGTTCCCATTTGTCGTGCCTCCTAATCCTGCAGAAATCCGGTCAGCGGTGAAGATGCACTTGCACCACGCTCAATCGTTCTTCCAAGTCCGGAAAGGTACGCACTTCTGCCCGCTTCGATTGCTTTCTTAAATGCTTCCGCCATCGCCGGTACATCTCCCGCAGTCGCAATTGCTGTATTTGCCATAACTGCGGCTGCTCCCATCTCCATTGCCTCGCATGCCTGGGACGGACGTCCGATTCCGGCATCTACGATGATTGGCAGATCGATCTCATCGATCAGGATCTGAATAAAGTCTTTTGTGCTAAGCCCTTTATTTGATCCGATCGGTGCGCCAAGCGGCATGATACATGCTGCACCGGCATTTGCAAGATCTCTTGCAGCATTCAGATCTGGATACATGTACGGCATAACCACGAATCCTTCTTTTGCAAGAATTTCTGTAGCTTTGATCGTCTCATAATTATCCGGAAGGAGATATTTCGAATCTCTTACCACTTCCACCTTGACGAAATTGCCACATCCGACTTCTCTGGAAAGTCTGGCAATACGTACTGCTTCTTCTGCATTTCTGGCTCCTGATGTATTCGGAAGAAGTGTCACATCTTCCGGAATATAATCCAGAATATTTGCCAGACCGCCTTCATTTGCACGACGGAGTGCCAGTGTGATAATCTGTGCCCCTGCTTTTTCCACACATGCTTTCACCAGATCCAGTGAAAATTTTCCTGAACCTAATATAAAACGAGAAGTAAACTCTTTTCCTCCAAGTGTAAATGTATCTGTATTTTTTATTTCTTTTTTATCCATAATCAGGACCTTCTTTCCTATTATTTTCTGCTCATGCTTTTTTATTTATCTATCTTTTTTTGCGGCATGAATCTTATGTTTCTTACCTGTCTTCCTACACATCCTCTTCTCCAAGGATCAGACGTGTGATCATATTCGCCTCATGTGCTGCACAGATTGCAACTCTTGGTGCCATCAGGCCATTTCCATACGTTGGTGCCGTCTCGCGGTCTCCGCACAGGTAAAAGTTCTTCATTAACTTCTGTGTGCGAATCGTATTACTGCTTCCGTATCCGGCCATACCGGTTGCCGATACGAGTTTCTTTCCCGGGAAATATTCCAGTATTCCATTCACCAGCATTGCCTTCGCCTCTGGATTATCGAATGCTTCACATACAATAGGCTCGTCACGAAATAGTGTCTTAAGATTTTCTTCTGTGACTTTCACGCAGTCTGTATAGATATCCAGATACGGATTAATTTTTAACAGTAATGATTTTAACGCATCTGTTTTATACATTCCGATATGCTCCATAAAGTACTGCTGCCGGTTCAGGTTCGTAATATCTACTACATCAAAATCTATCAGATGGAGATGTCCGACTCCGATTCTGGCAAGTGCATATGCCACATTTGATCCTAATCCGCCAAGTCCGGCTATCGCAACCCTTCCTGCAGACAGATGCTTCTGCTTTTCCGGAGAATGTCTTTCATTAAGCGCAGCCATAATCTCTTCTTTACTAAGTACTTTTGCGTTCGCATTTTTCGTCATATTTTCTGATACGATTTCTCCCATGAATGTTAGCCTCCTCCTACAAATGTCACAACTTCCAGACGGTCGCCGTCTTTTAACATGGTATCGGAATAACTATATTTTGGAAGAATATCTCCGTTTAACTCTACAGCAATTCTTTTTACCTGATACTGATTCTGCTCCAGATATTCTGCAACAGTAGTATCCTCTGTCAGATTGATTTCTTTTCCATTTACGATAATCATGTATGTTCTCCTTTCCCGGATATATACAGCGAACTTGCCACTGACAACTTCTCTTGCATACTTTAGTATGAAAAAAGAGTTCACGAAGTAAATACACCCGTGGTGGTGCACCCCTTCATGAACTCTCGTTCACTCTCAACTTATCCGATATTCAATTGTTCCTGATTTCCGTCACATAGTAACAAAAAAGAGAGCTACCAACTAAATGCATCTCTCCTAAAATCTACGTTATACATTCCTACGTTGGCATTATCCAAATCAGGTATATGGGTCGAAGTTCTTAACTTCCTCTCAGCCTGGTACACAAGCTCCCCGTGTTTTATCTACACATTTAAGTATAAGAACTCATACACGAAATGTCAACTTATTTTTTATTCATTTCTGACTTTTTTCGAAACAACTATTTTTATTCATTCTATTTATTATCAAAAGTAATATTCCGTACCATATTTCTGTTAATCAGCTGTGTCCCTTTCTTTGTATCAACCTTTACCCACTGTATATCTGCGTCCATGAGCTTTCCTTTGATTGCTCCTACTTCGTTGAACAGACTTATCGTACATTCTTTTCCCATATACTGACCTAACATTGAACCATCCATATCTTCTTCCATCCTTTCTCCATTTACGATCGTGATTACATTATTTGCCGCCTGTACTGCCATCACTGTAACCATATTCAGGTTATTAATCGCTACCATCGTTGCAACATCCATGTAGTCCACCTCCATCTTTTTTTGCAGGTCTTGTTATCAGTATATCATACTTCCAGATGATAGAACGATTTTAATGCTCACACCCATTCCCGCTGCCGCCATCGCATATGTTGCCTGAATATCCATTGTCGAAAACTGTACATTCGGCTTAATCCCATGCTTATCCAGATAACGTGTTCCATCAATATCTAATCCTGGACATGTTACAATATAGGCTTCCGTCTCTGCAAATTTTGCCGAAAATATCTTTCTTTTTGCCAGCTTGTGTCCCTCTGGCAATAATGCAACCATCGGATCCTTGTACAAGGTACGATCAATACCGGCGGAACCTTCACCGGTACTTATAACGTACTTGGGAAAATGGTTCTGACGTTAGCCGGAAGTACGCTCCAGATTGCACTTCGCATAATCTTAACCTGGTTCTTCTTCCCTCATTTTGAGCTGACAGCCCCTGCCATTGCTACCGGTATCGGCTGGCTTATGGCCAATCTGCTCTGGCTTATCTGTCTGACCAGACTTCGTCGGCAATCTCTTTTACAAGCTTAAGCTTTGCCCACTGTTCTTCTTCTGTCAGCTTATTACCGATCTCGCAGGATGCAAATCCGCACTGCGGGCTTAAGTATAAGCGGTCAAGCGGAACATATTTTGCTGCTTCGTGGATTCTTGCGATTACTTTTTCTTTGTCTTCCAGTTCCGGTGTCTTGGTTGTTATAAGTCCAAGTACGACCTTCTTATCGCCGGATACCTTTGCAAGTGGTGCAAATCCGCCGGATCTCTTGTCGTCATATTCCAGATAATATGCATTTACATTTTCTTCTCCGAATAACAAATCCGCTACGGAATCATATGCTCCGGAACTGAAGAATGTAGAATGATAATTTCCACGGCATACATGTGTATTGATCACCAGATCTTCCGGTGCCTGTGCTACTACCTGGTTATTCAGTTCCAGAAGGAGTTTCTTGTAATCTTCCAGTCTCTGTCCTGTTCTTCCGGTCAGTGCAACTGCCATCTTCGCATCTACCATTCCGCCCCATACGCAGTCATCAAACTGAAGGTTACGGCAGCCTGCTGCATAGATTTCCTGCACGAATTCACCGTATGCCTTAATCACATCCTCGGCAAATGCTTCTTCCGATCCATAGATTTCTAATGTTGTATTCAGAAGCTGTGCCCCGGTAAAGTATGCATAGAACTGTCCCGGTGACGGGATAGTCTGTTTTGCGACAGTATTTTCATCTTCTAATGCTTTGATGAATTTGAAATGCTCTACGAAAGGATGATTCTTTACTGAAATCTTTCCCGTCATGTATGTATCATCAATCATTGCAGCTTCTGCGTCAAATGTTGTATTCCCCTCTACTGTCTTCTGATGCTCGATACCTTCAAATCCCCACATGAAATCCAGATGCCATGTCGATCTTCTGAATTCTCCGTCCGTGATCACATGATATCCAAGTTCCTTAATCTTTACCACCAGTTCCAGGATGCATTCATCTTCTACTGCGGTCAGTTTTTCCTGTGAGATTGTCCCTTCTTCGAAATTCTTTCTTGCGTCTTTTAATTTCTGTGGGCGTAAAAAACTTCCTACAAAGTCGTAACGAAATGGTGTGTTCATGATTATTTCCTCCTTGCCGGCAGAGACTTAGGTTTTCTGTCTTTTTTGTTGTCCCTGATGGCTTTCTTTTATATTTTTTATATTTTTCATATTCTTGATGATGTTCTCGATCGATGGATTTATTATAATTTGTTTTGATAAACTTGTATAATACAAAAAAATGTGTATTTGTCATAGTTTTAAACTATATCAAATATCCCTTTCAAATCATCAACCGACTATCTACAGAAGCTGCCACCGGCAATTTTTCTTACATATTTTGACATCTATATAGCCTGCCACCGCCACCCTTTCTTGTATACTTTGGCATAAAAATCTCAGATTTCACTTCTTTATTATATCACAATCATATATCCGCTATATTAATTATAGCTTTCACTTATCTTTATCACAGTTGTATAATTTATTCGGATGAAAAAATATGAAAGGAAGCGCTTTATTATGGAGGAAAAAACACTTTTTCCCAGAGAAGAAAAATCAGAAATCTTATTTAAGAAAATATCCGAAGATAAATGGGCATGTGAAAAACTGATGGAAACATTCTGCAGTTATTTATTCAGTAACGATGGGGTAGACCTTCCCGATTCTCCGTCATCTACAGAATTCGCACAGGCTCTTTTTAATTCTTATCGCAATCGGGATTTATCTGCGTTTCTGATGGCTATCTGTCAGAATACAGTCTTTGATCTTTTAAGAAATGCATTCCTGATTCCCTATCGGTTCAATGCGGACGGAAAACAGAATCCGATGATCATGACAGATGAAAACGGAATGTTACTTCCTGAATATAAGAGATCGATTCATGAACGGGAATACCGTCATTTCCATGAGGTATATACAGATCTCGGAGCTCCAAAGAATATTTTTCTGGCACAGGCATACCGCTACAGCCATTCTTATACATCCGACGATATGGAACCGGAACAAAACATTCTGGAAAAGAATAACGGTGTACTGTTGATCCGTGAATTACCGGATACCGTAAAATTAAAAGAAACCGAAGCAGAAGCTTATTCTGCTATTCTGGATATTGTCATAAAACTTCAGAAAGAGCTTCCTATGTCCTATGTATTCTATGGACAGGATTCTCTTGTTGAAGATAATACCCGTTATGATGAGATCGGAGTTTTCCTTCCGAATTCACATTTCTTAAAAAATCTGGAACGCCACGTTTCCAAAGCAGAGGCGATCATTTATGCAGACAACTAATTCTGACTTTATTGATATTATGGAAAAAAATCATATGGAGATTCCATGGCATGACTACGCCAATGATGACAGTAATGTGTTGATTGCAGAAGCCGGACTGATCGAGAAAGCTTCTGTCATCGGCCGTGTTGGGTTAATCATGCTCTCCTGTGGAACCGGTGCATGGCGTGTACGGACTTCCATGAACCGGCTTTCCAAAGAGCTTGGTGTAACCTGTACGGTAGACGTGGGATTGATGTCCATTGTATTTAACTGTTTCGATGGAAACGATTGTGTTTCCCAGTCGTTGAGTATTGCCAATACGGGAGTGAATACCTCCAAGCTTTACCGCATGGAACAGTTTGTAGATCATTTTCCGGAAGAAGAAGCACATATGACCGGTGAAGATATCCATAAACGACTGGATGAAATTGAAGAAATCCATGCTCTTTATTCACCTGCAAAGCTGGGGCTTGCCGCAGCTCTTGCCTGCTGCGGTTTTACTTTTTTACTCGGAGGCGGACCAGTTGAGATGGCTCTTGCTTTTATTGCCGCCGGGATTGGTAATCTGATCCGTACGAAACTGATCAAACACCATTACACACTGTTTTTGAATATAGCCGTCTCTGTTTCAGCAGCATGTTTTACCTATGCAGTCTTTCTGAAACTTGCGGAACTTGTCTTTCACATTCCGGAATTTCATGAAGCTGGTTATATCTGCTCAATGCTGTTCATCATCCCGGGATTTCCATTTATTACAAGCGGGATCGACCTTGCAAAGCTGGATCTGCGTTCGGGACTGGAGCGGCTTACTTATGCAATCATTATCGTTATGGTTGCCACTTTATTTGCATGGATCATGGCTTTACTTCTGCATCTGGAACCGGCCGATTTTACGGCACTGCATCTAAGTGCTGCTGCCCGTCTGATTTTCCGTGTGATTGCAAGCTTTTGCGGAGTATTCGGTTTCTCGATCATGTTCAACAGTTCTCATTCGATGGCGGCAACGGCTGCATTTATTGGTGCCATTGCCAATACACTCCGGCTTGAACTTGTTGATTTCACACATATGCCTCCGGCCGCCGCCGCATTTATCGGGGCTCTGACTGCCGGATTGCTTGCTTCTTTTATTAAAAAGAGTAATGGATATCCAAGAATCTCGCTTACCGTGCCTTCTATCGTGATCATGGTTCCGGGACTTTACCTGTACCGTGCGATTTATAATTTCGGGATTATGTCCCTGACGGATGCGGTTTCATGGTTTACTTCTGCGATTATGATTATTATGATGTTGCCGCTTGGACTGATATTTGCGAGAATTCTGACCGATCGTACGTTTCGGTATTGTACGTAAAATCTCTCATTTTAGATAGCTTCTTTCCACTCTGTCCGGCAAACCATAAACCAGTCAGCAGGAAATCTTAAATAAATCCGTAGTTTCTACAAAATCAGGCACCGGAAACGAGTTTTCATTTCGCCTCCGATGCCTGATTTTTTTACTTCTGCTCCTTATATTCCATCACAACATTAATAGTCTACGATAGAACTTGTACACATTTTTATTAATTATCTCTTACAGCATATGTGCTCTTAACTCTTCCGGTGTCATCTGAGACAACATAGCCGGTGCGATATCGAATACGCTTCTTGCTCCTGATTCACCTTTCTTAGAAAGTCTGTGTGCAGCACGTGCATAAGCTACCAGAACACTTCCTGTGAATTCCGGGTTGGAATCCAGTTTCAAAGAATATTCGATCACATGCTTGTTGCCTTCGCATCCTGTCTCACCGGTACGGATCACGAATCCACCGTGAGGCATCTTGCTGTGGTTTTCTTTTAATTCTTCTTCTGTGATAAATGTTACCGTTGTATCATATTCATCAAAGTAGTTCGGCATTGTCTTGATTGCCTCTTCAATGGCTGCTTTATCTGCTCCTTCTTCTGCTACTACATAACACTCTCTTAAATGTTTCTGTCTTGTTGTCAACTCCGGTTCGCTTCCGCTTCTTACCTGGTCAACCGCTGCTTCGATCGGTACCGTATACTGGATTCCGTTCTTCACACCTTCGATACGGCGGATTGCATCAGAGTGTCCCTGGCTGACCCCTTTTCCCCAGAATGTATAAGTGCTTCCCTGTACCAGGATAGACTCTGCATACAGACGATTCAGAGAGAACATTCCCGGATCCCAGCCTACTGAGATAATACTTACATTCTTTCCTTCTTTTGCTGCTTTATCTACATTTGCAAAATACTCAGGGATCTTAGCATGTGTATCAAAGCTGTCAATGGTATTGAATGATGCTGCTACCTTCGGTCCGATTACCGGAAGGTCTGTTGCTGATCCGCCGCAGAGGATCATTACATCGATCTCATCTTTCATAGCTTCCATATCATCAAAGTGCTTTACTTCTGCCCCTTCTGTCTGGATCTTTACACTTGCAGGATCTCTTCTTGTAAATACTGCTTTTAATTCCATATCATCATTACGCTTGATAGACTGCTCTACTCCGCGTCCGATGTTACCGTATCCAACGATACCAATTCTGATTTTTCCCATAATTCTACCTCTGTTTCTTATGATTTGCCGCCTTATTCGGTGGCCGTTTTTATTCACTGATATCAATCATTTCTACTGTTCCTTTACAGTTTTGCACTGTCTTTTCTGCCGCTGATATCTTTGTAAATTATATCATAGATCCTTTTCACGGCAATCTTTTTCTTTTGCAAATTTCTTTATTGATAATTTTTATGTTTCTACTCACAGAGCAGCTTCCGTTTTTCTTATCTTCTGCCTATCCCATCTCATTATAATGCGCATAGATTCCGCCCTGTTTTAACAGTTCTTCATGTGTTCCACGCTCTGCGATTCCATTATCTGCCACTACAAGGATCTCATCCGCATTGCGGATTGTTGATAATCGATGCGCGATCGTAATCGTTGTCCGGTTCTTTGCAAGCTCTTCCAGACTCTTCTGAATCCAGCGTTCGCTCTCATTATCCAGTGCACTTGTCGCCTCATCCAGAATCAGGATTGACGGATTCTTAAGAAATACTCTTGCAATCGAGATTCTCTGTTTCTGTCCGCCGGAAAGTCTTGTTCCACGTTCACCAACAAATGTATCATATCCGTCCGGCAGTTCCATAATAAAATCATGAATGTTCGCTTTCCTTGCTGCGTCTTCAATCTCTTCCATAGATGCTCCCGGCTTCCCATATGCGATATTCTCTTTAATACTTCCACAGAACAGATACACATCCTGCTGTACCAGTCCGATCTGATTACGCAGACTTTCCAGTGTCAGATCCCGGACATCTTTTCCGTCAATCATAACACGTCCGCCTGTTACATCATAGAATCTCGGAAGCAGAGAGCAGATCGTCGTCTTACCACTTCCCGAAGGTCCGACTAAAGCCACGGATTTTCCTGCCGGAATGTCGAATGTAACATTAGAAAGCACCGGTGTATCATCATCGCTATAATGAAACGATACATTTTCATAAGAAACGTGTCCGTTTACTTCATCTATTGATTCTGCGTCCGGTGCATTCACGATCTCCGGCTCGGTCTCTACCACATCCAGAAATCTGCGGAATCCGGACAGTCCTTTCTGCATCATCTCAGTAAGCTCGACCAGAATCTGTATCGGGCTGATAAAGATCCCAATATAGAGTGCGTACATCGCAAGATCCGCTGCCTCCATCTTCCCATGTGCGATCAGCCATCCTCCGAATACCAGCGTTACCAGATACATCATCCCCTGAAAGAACAGGTTGCCGCTCATAAAGCTTCCCATACATTTATAATTGGCATCCTTGGAACGCAGAAATCCCTGGTTGCTTTTTCGGAACTTCTCCCGTTCAATCTCTTCATTTGCAAAGGACTGTACAACACGGATCCCGGCCAGTGTATCCTGAAGACTCGAATTAACATCCCCGATCTTACGCCGGTTGTCCATGAATGTCGCCTGCATCTTCTTATTCTGCCCGTACGAGAAGAACAACATGAACACTACCAGAACCAGAAGCGGTATTGCCAGTCTCCAGTTGATCAGAAACAGGAATATGAACGAACCGATAATTTTGATCAGCGAAATAAATAAGTTCTCCGGTCCGTGATGTGCAAACTCTGAGATATCAAAAAGGTCCGATACCAGCTTGCTCATCATCTGCCCGGAATTATTCTGGTCATAATATGAAAATGACAATTTCTCATAATGGTCAAAAAGCTGCTGCCGCATGTCCCGTTCCATATTGGCGCCCATCATATGTCCCTGATAGCTGACATAATATTTACACAGCGCCTGTAAAATATAAATTACAAGAAGCCCCGCTCCGATTGGGAGAAGGGCCTGTAATATACGGTCTGCCGGTTCTGCGAACAAGGTCTTTGTAAGTGTCCGCAATATCTGCGGAAATGCAAGATCTACCAGACTTATAACCGCCGCACAGATCAGATCCAGAAAGAATACCGCCTTATACGGGGCATAATACCAGATGAATTTTTTCATTGTATGCATTGTATATTCCCTGCCTTTTCCTATAAACTCAATCCACTATATTATAGGATATCCGGAAGGAATTGGGAACCATTAAACTCATTTATAAGAAATTTTCTCTATCTCACCACACGCCAAGCATTTTCAGAAGCTCTGTATGCGGATGTGCCTGATCCTTCTGATATACGTCCACATAATTGAGTGCTGCTGCGCCATCCATAAATGCCGGGAAAAGAAAGCCGCACTCCGGTTCTCCGGGCTCATAGTCTCCACTCACCGGACAGATAGCGCAGATCAGATATTCGAACATCTCCTCGGATTCCCCCTGGCGGACATGATCTTTGCCCTTTGCCGGAATGTCATACCTGTCATGAAATACATAGACCGCATAATCTCCCATTGCCTGATATTGTTCCCCGACAATCTCATAAAAGGTCTCCATTAATGCATCATTTTTCAGTCCACACACACGCATTCCCATTAAAAGCTTCCACATACTGTCACCTTTCATCTTCTCACTGGAAAATGCATATTCTTTCAGATTCTGATTCGTATCTGCAAATGGGATTACTTTTGCTATCTGTAAATTTTTTTCTTTCTCATCTGGGCTCAATTTTAAAAATCCCGTGTTAAATGTCCCGTCTATATACCCATCCATGTCCAGATATCCTCCGGCGATTCTGGTCATAGATGTTCTCTTAACTGTCATTCTTCTGGTCAGTGCCAGCATGTCTTCTCTGTTAATCATTTTGTTTCTTTTCCTTTTACTTTCCGATTCATGACTGGATTATAGATTCCAACTTCTACATTCTGATGTGCTGCCAGTGCCTGAAATACCGGACTCTTTTCCAAAAAGAGCTTCTGATAGATCCCGTCGATCAATATCTGTACCTGCACACCCCTTTCTGCCGCCGTATACAATGCCGCAATGATCTTCGTACCACTGTCATCCGAACGCAGATCAAATGTGGATAACACAATACTTTTTTTCGCATTTCCGATCATACGGATTTCTTTTTATCAGCGGCAGAATGATATTCACCGCCAGAATCACAATCAGTATGAATCCTGTTATTTTTGCTAATATACCTATGTACTTTTTCATAACATTCCGGCTTTCCATGTTTTTCTTTTTTATCGATCAGTCATTTAATTCTACTCTTATCAGATCCTGATGCGGATTCGTCTTCGCAAGTCCTATCTCTGCCACCGTCACTTCCATCGGTATAAACAGTTCCTGCATCACCGAAAATGCTTCCTGCATCTGTTCTTTTGAAAGCTTCTTTCCCAGTGTGATATGCGGAAGCCACTGCATAGGCTGATAATACCGGCTCATTCGGACCTCCGGAATGTGCTTTACCATATCATGTACCTGTTCGATCATATCTTCCAGATACAGATTCAGAACCGGTGCCGCATACAATACATACGGCAATAACACTCCGACCGAGACCAGCTGGATCTGCCCTTTGGTCAGGGACCTCTCCAACTGTTCCATCACCTCTGTCAATTTTTTTTCCTCTCTTACCTCTACAGACATAATTGTCAGATGTGGTGGAACATGATTATCTGTCATAAACGTATTTCCCGTCTTTTGCGCAATTTTATTTATATAATTGGAAATTATTTTATTACTTTTGTCATCAAAATACACCGATATCAGATACATTTTATCTCCTGCATCACCGAAAAGGCTTCCTGCTTCTTACATCCAGCTCTTCAGCCAGCTTTCAATCTCCGCTTTACCTGCTCTGTTTAACAGTTTCTCTGATACGAATTCTGCCGATTTATCCACAGAACCTTCCAGTCTGGATACTGTTTTCCCAAATCCGCTTCCACCTGATGTGGCAAAAAGTGCGATCTTCTTTCCAGCGAAGTCATAGCTTTCCAGGAATGTGTTAATAATTGTCGGTGCAACATACCACCAGATTGGAAACCCGATAATTACGTTATCATACTGCTCCATATTCTCTACCGTTCCTGTAGTAGCAGGTCTGGAAGACGGATCGTTCATCTCAACCGTACTTCTTGCTTTTTTATCCATCCAGTTCAGATCTGCATTTGTATATGGTACTTCTGGTTTGATCTCGAACAGATCTGCTCCTGCTGCCTCTGCCACCTTCTTTGCTACACCTTCTGTTGTTCCGCTTGCACTAAAATATGCTACTAATGTTTTCATGATTTCTATCTCCTTTCAAATATTTTCATTACTTCAACATCTTTTTCACTGCCGTATACGTCAGTTCATATACCGAATTATAAGTATAATCAACTCCTGCTTCTTTCATCGCTTTCTTCTGTTTCTCCGTCACCACGGTATACGGATAAATTCCAAACATAAACGGAAAAAATGCATAGACAAATTCCTGTCTCTTTTCAATATCCATATCCGGTCTGAATTTTGCAAGAATTCCCATTACAGCTCTCAGTGAATTTCCATAAGATACTTTGAATTCTATCAACATCTCAATACGGCTGTTTTCCTCCAGATCATAATGATTCATGGAAAGTATCTTCAGAAGTTGATGACGCTGATCCAAAGATTTTGCAATCGCCGATGCAATCTGCTCATCGTCCATGCTTTCATGTTCTTCAACAATCTTATGTAGATCCAGAATCCACGCATCGTATTCTCTTTTTAACAATGCAAGAAAGATTTCCTCTTTCGTCTCAAAATAATTATATATCGATGTTCTGGAAAAAGAGGTGACATTTCCGATTTCCTTTATCGTAATATCTTTAAAATTCATCGTCTGATACAGCATTTCGCATGCATTGATGATCTCTTCTTTTCTCGCATTCGTTCTTTCTTCTGATCTCGCCGGCATGAAACTTCCATCCTTTCGCTTTCTGACATACTGTCATGATAGCACAATCTGCCAGGGATGAAAACCTCTAATTCATCTTTGCACAGTCTCCCACTTTTTCTCCCGTCACAAAATATTCATATGTCGGAAATTCAAAAAGTACCGGTTTGAATGTATGATAATCAATCTTACCTGATTCTGATTTGTCTTCTTTATTTCCGCTTATCACTCCCATACGGTCAGTTTCTTTTAGCCATGCTTCGTCTACGATATTTACTGATAATTTCTTACTCTCGATAATTTCCTGATTAATGTAGTGTGCATGTACCAGCGACACCATCAGATGACTATACGCCATAGTTCCTGCATGTGCCACCAGTGTCCATGTCGGTTTATCATTTACTATTGCTCCTACTACAATTACCGGTGCCGGATATAATGCCAGCTGTGCTCCAATATTTTTCTTCATAATCAATTCTCTCTTCTTTCCTTCCTATATACTGGCTGATCACTACCGCACCACCGGAAGCAAGTGCTGTAAACGAATTGATGAATATAGTATTAAATGAGTTTACAAGTGATACTCCGGATACCTCAGCCTCCCCTACAAAACCAATCACAAATACATCTGCGATTCCGACCAGTGCCATCAATAACTGTTCTAAAAACAGCGGTACAATCAGATTCTTCAAATCTTTATTCGAAAACATAATGAAAACCACTCACCCTCATTTTATAATAGATATTAATTTTTTCAGCTTATTATTGAAGCTATTTTTTCTTAATATAGTTTACGTCGTATATTTTAAAATGTAAAATGCCTATGCTCGATAGTAAGATATAGTTAGAATATATATCTTACCTCCAATACCTAAAGTTTTCTTTTGAAAAACAACTTTGGAAAATAACTTTCATTAATTTGTAACCTTTCTATGTTTTCATTTGTATTATAAGTGAAAGGCCTTAAGAAACGAACGTCTGATGCCCCACTCAGTCGCCAGAACATTTGTAAGGAGATGCTTATGGCAGGTCTTACGGCAACAGGTTCTGTAGATACAACACAAAAAAAGGAGTACTCATGAAACCAGCAACACAAGTTTTAATCGAACGATATCAAAAGCATCTGTATGCGATTGCATTTAACATATGCAGAAACCAACAAGATGCAGAAGATGTCGTTCAGGATACATTTATTCAGTATCACACATATAAAAAATAGTTTGATACAGAAGAACATATCCGTGCCTGGCTGATCCGGGTTGCAATCAATAAAGCAAAGAATATCACCCGCTCATTCTGGCACAGAAATAAATGCAACTTAGAAGAATATATGGAAACATTAACCTTCGAAACACCGGAATCAGAAACTCTGTTTGACACAGTGATGAAACTTCCCGAAAAATACCGGATTGTCCTGCATCTCTTTTACTATGAGGATTATACAACACAAGAGATCAGTGATATCCTGCATCTTTCTGTCAACAATGTAAAGACCCGGCTTTCCCGCGGACGTGCTCTTCTCAAAGAAACCTTAAAGGAGGAATGGAACGATGACGAATAAAGAAAAATACAAGCAGACTTTTGATACACTTTCCGCCTCCGTCAATTTTTCCCTGGAGGTAGACAAAATGAGTATCTTAAATAGGAAGCACAAATTAAAAACATTAGCAGCCGCAGTTGCCGCATGCCTGATCGTAACAGTCGGAACCGGAACAGCCTACGCATCCGATCTTGGCGGAATTCAACGTAAAGTCCAGCTCTGGATCCACGGAGATCAGACAACTGCTACTTTAACAATCAATTCTGACGGTTCTTATACCGGAACTTATGCAGATAAAGACGGAAAAAATAAAGAATTTGGCGGAGGCGGCATTGCATTTAACCAGGATGGCTCCGAACGCAGCCTTACACAAGAAGAAATTATGGAAGAACTAAATGCTCCGGATATAGAATATGAAAAAGATGGTTCCGTCATCCTGTATTACAAAAATCAGTCCATCGATATCACACACAAATTCAACAAAGATAATATCTGCTATGTGAAACTGGTTGATGGTGATGACTCTTTATATGTCACAGTGAAATATAACAATGGATATGCTTCATCTCCAAATAAATATATTTCTCCATGGGAGTTCAATTAGCTTGCTCTTCCAACTGAAATACTTTATATTAATATACGGATGGCTCTCTTGCTGTCCGTATATTTTTATACAAAAATATGCAAGCGAGGCTGTCATTGACAGGTTCTCTGTATCCATTATCTATCTAGAAAGGATTTTGCACAATTATGAATGACCATACACATACCGATAAAACTTTACAAGGCAATAACAAGATTGAATCTGCCATTGCAGCTCTTCAACAGGAACCATCTCAGGAAATGCTTGCTCATACTCTAACTGTCATCCGCCGGCGTATGAATGAACACGGCGAACTGATTATCGCAATTGATCCTTCTTCCGCTGCTTCCGGCCTCCAGGTACAGGCAATCCAGACCGATGATGGCCGCAAATGGTGGGCGGCATTTACCAGCTTCGATGAAGAACTCAAAGGTTCCGGAAGCGTAATGTCTACATTTCTTACTGATATGAAACAGTTATTTAATTCTGCCATTACAGCTGATAACATTCAGGGTATCATCATCAATCCTTGGAACCGGACGATTATGTTGGATAAAGCACTGTTGAGAATTATTTTAGGGGAGATTTCTATTTAATTAATTATCGCGGCCTCTCAGTCCATGAGAAAAACTTGGTGCTCTATTTGCTACTAAGATTCCGTGATGTAAGAAAATCTAAGGATGTCCAAATCTCCTAAAAGCAAAGGCATTCCACTCATAACTCGCTTCGCTCAAACAATTCGTTCCATGCCTTTAACGGAGATTTGAACACCCTAAGTTTTTCTAAACATCACTCCATATACGCGACAAACAGAGCACCAAGTCTTTCTCATGTCGTGCTTGGCCAATGATAATGAATTCAATAGAGTGTTGTAACCTTTGTGTGCAGCCGGAAAGTTGAGGTGGAAGCCTTGATTTTCCGAATTTTTTGTACACTTTCGGTATCACGCCGGTTACGCTTCCACTATTGAATCATTACAGTATGCGATAACGTAAGGAAGAAAAGGAAAAGAGTCCCGCTGCGTGCATATGAAATCATGGTTAGTATTTCTTAAGCATCAAAATTGGCCGTTAGCAGTCAAAAAATCATTGTCTGAGCTTGCGAGTTATGTTTTTTTGACTGCTGCTTTTAGGACAATTTTTATGCTTTAGAAATACTCC